>CAXBNH010000125.1:0-8102 GCA_963976905.1 uncultured Algibacter sp. | reverse complement strand
TCATTACCATGCCTGCGCCACCACCAAATTGCGTATCGTCAATAGATTTATAATTATCAGTAGTGTAATCCCTTAAATTATGAAAATGCACTTCGACCAAACCTGCTTCAATAGCACGTTTTAAAATAGAGGCTTCAAACGGACTTTTAAGTAGTTCAGGTAAAACGGTAATGATGTCTATGCGCATGGTATCTCAAATTGAAGGCAAAGATAATTGAAATAATGGATTTATATGGGGTCATTCATTTGGCGTAAATCTTTAAATTTCAAAAATAGCTAATTGAAATTTCATTATTGTTACCTAGGCATTTTGTATTTTTACAAATTGATTTTGAAAACACAGAATTTTTATGCAATTATCTAAAGAAGCTGTTTTGGCTCGAGCAAATAAAGCGTGCAAAAATACCTTGATGGAAACATTAGGTATTGAGGTTATAGATTTTGGTAATGATTTTTTAATTGCCAAAATGCCCGTAACCCCAAGGGTACATCAGCCAGACGGTGTTTTGCACGGTGGTGCAACAGCCGCATTGGCCGAGAGTGTGGGAAGTTTTGCATCGTATATATTTATTGATACTGATAAATTTTTTGTTCGTGGAATAGAAATATCTGCCAATCATTTAAAAAGTGTTAAAGAGGGTTTTGTGTTTGCCAAAGCAACGTTTTTGCACAAAGGAAGAACCACGCAGTTATTGGAAATACGGGTCACTGACGCTGGTGATAATTTGATTTCCATTTGTAAATTATCAACGATTTCATTACCAAAAAAGAAATAGATTTCATGACCTTGAATTTTTTTTTTGAAAGTATTGAAAAACAATACAACAACCAATTTCCTTTTGTAGCTTACAGAAAACCCAATAAGCTAGAAGTGCAAGCCATACTCCAAAAAACGGATACGCTTCACGTTACTAAAGATTTTAATGAAAGTGGTTTTGTTTTTTCGCCCTTTGATGATAAAGATGCTACGGTTTTAATACCAATAAATATTTCAGAAGTTATTTCTAATTCGTTTGTCACGTTGAGCGCAGTCGAAACGTCTCAAATGAACAATACTGTTATAAATGAGGTAACAAAAGAAAAATACATTAACCTCATAAACAAAGGCATCCAAGCCATTCACCAAAATGAATTTGAAAAAGTAGTGCTTTCACGTCAAGAATCAGTAAAACTTTCCGAATCTAATCCGCTTTCAATATTAAAAAATCTTTTAAATACCTATCCATCGGCGTTTGTATATTGTTGGTATCACCCTAAAGTAGGACTATGGTTGGGTGCCACGCCAGAAACCTTATTAAAAATTGAAGGCAACCGTTTTTCCATGATGGCATTGGCTGGCACGCAAGATTATACAGGGGCTTTGGATGTGGTTTGGCAAGAAAAAGAAAAAAAAGAACAACAATTTGTAACGGATTTTATCATTGAAAACTTAAAACCATCCGCAGAGAATTTTAAAGTATCAGCTATTGAAACCGTTAAAGCGGGTAATTTGGTGCATTTAAAAACCATGATTTCAGCCAAATTAAAACGGGATGTTTCTTTAAAACAAGTTATAAACGCCATGCATCCCACGCCTGCGGTTTGTGGCTCACCTAAAGATTCTAGCAAACAATTTATTTTAAAAAATGAACCTTATAACCGTGAATTTTACACGGGTTTTTTGGGCGAATTGAATATTGAAAAAACCATAGCCCCAAGATCAGGCAGAAGAAATATTGAAAACAGGGCTTATGCCATTACCAGACAAACCACGCAATTGTATGTGAATTTACGTTGCATGCAAATTAAAGACGATACAGCCATATTGTACGTTGGAGGTGGCATTACAAAAGATTCCAATCCGGAAAATGAATGGCAGGAAACGGTGTCAAAATCCATGGTAATTAAAAATGTGCTGTAATAATGCTAATTAACAGTCTATTTTATATTTTTATGCTCGGTTTCAAATGAGATGGAGCCAGCCGTAATTTTCAATTTGATTTTTGAACATAAAATTATTTAAACATGGCGTGTCACTTTTGAAAGCCAATAAGAAAGCAGATGATATACCCAAAAATCCCGAATGCGCAAACCGTTATTCAGCTTTGTAAAGCAAAAAAAATAAAGCATATTATAATTTCCCCAGGAAGTAGAAATGCGCCTTTGACCATTGGTTTTACAAACGATCCTTATTTTGAATGTTACAGTATTGTGGATGAGCGCTGTGCCGCTTTTTTTGCTTTGGGCATTGCCCAGCAATTAAAACACCCTACAGCGGTGGTCTGTACCTCGGGCAGTGCGTTGCTCAATTATTATCCCGCTGTGGCAGAGGCGTTTTATAGCGATATTCCTTTAATTGTGTTATCAGCCGACAGACCCAAGCATTTGATTGGCATTGGTGACGGGCAAACCATCAACCAAAATGATGTTTTTGTTAACCATATTTTATATTCCACACATTTAAAACTGGATATCAAGGATGAAAAAAACATTCCTGAAAATGAAGAACTTCCCATTATAAAGAATTTAGAAGATAAACTGGAGCGGTTTTTAGGGTTTCAAAAAGACATTCAAACGTATAATGAAGAAGAAGTCATTACGGCAATCAATTATGCCACTTTAAAAAAGGGCCCTGTTCATATCAATATCCCTTTTGATGAGCCCCTTTACGAAACGGTGAGCAAACTGAGTGTAAGCACCAAAGTACCAGATATTGCCATAAAACCAAAACCAATTGATAATTATATTGTCCAAGAGTGTTTTGATTACTGGAATGCATCTTCCAAAAAAATGATTTTGGTAGGTGTGAACCATCCAAATGAAATAGATAAAAAATGGCTGAACGAATTATCAAAAGATGATAGCGTATTGGTTTTGACCGAGACCACATCCAATCTGCACCATGATACCTTTTTCGCAAGTATTGACCAATTAGTGGCACCGCTGACCGATGCCGAACAAAAAGAACTGCAGCCCGATATTTTAGTCACTTTTGGCGGCCAAATCATATCAAAAAAAATAAAGGCCTTTTTAAGAAAACACCAACCAAAGCAACATTGGCATATAGATGAAAAATTTGCCAACGATACGTTTTTCAGTTTGTCAAACCATATAAAAGCAACACCCAATCAATTTTTTGAAACCTTGTTAACGCGCGTGACCCATCACGTTAAAAGTGATTATTATAACATTTGGTCGCAGGTAAAACAACAGCGTTTGGAAAAGCATGGCTTGTACTTAAACCAAATTCCTTTTTCAGATTTCAAAGCTTTTGAAGTATTGCTAAAAGCCATTCCTAATGATTATGTTTTGCAAGTTGGTAATAGTTCGGCCATACGGTACACACAATTGTTTCAACTCAATAAAACCTTGGAAGTATATTGCAACAGGGGCACAAGTGGTATTGACGGAAGCACCAGTACCGCTATTGGCTGCGCTGCCGTAACGGAAAAGCCAACCGTTTTTGTAACGGGCGATTTGAGCTTTTTGTACGATAGCAATGGTTTGTGGAATCATTACATTCCTAAAAACTTTAGGATTATTGTTGTGAATAATGGCGGTGGCGGTATTTTCAGGATTCTTCCAGGGCATAAAAACACCGAAAATTTTGATTGTTTTTTCGAAACTAAACACAACCTGACCGCAAAGCATTTGTGTAAAATGTTTGGTTTTGATTATGCTATTGCAGATACCGAATTGCAACTAAAAAGCAAATTAAAAACATTTTATGCAGATTCTGAATCGCCAAAACTTTTGGAGATTTTTACGCCTAGTACCATAAATGACGAACAACTTTTGAATTATTTTGAGTTTATAAAGTGAATTTTAATTTAATAAGTGACTTAGTGATTTTTTGTGTGTCAAAAAAAGTGATATATTTAAAGACCTAATTATTTATAAATTTAAAAAAACGTTTTATTATGAGTAAAAGAGACGAATTGATTGCAAAGTATACAGCAGATTTAAAAGATAAATGTGGCGTTAATGCCGATATGGATTTACTGACCAAAGTGACCATTGGTTGTGGCCCATCTATTTACAATGCAGATTCTGCAACCGTTTCTGGTTCTGATGCATCTGAATTGACTACTGTAAAAAACAATTTCTTAATAAAAAAATTAGGATTGAAAGATGGCGCTGATTTAGATAAAGGCATTGCGGAAGTTATGGAGCAATATGGACAATCGAACAGAAATAAATATAGAGTGGTGGTTTATTATTTATTGACCAAGCATTTCAAAAAAGAATCTGCTTACTAAAAGCATTTCAATAAAAAAGAATAAGCGTTACTTTCTAACTTTGAGAATCGTAACGCTTTTTTTATGGAAATCAAGTTAAATACTGATGGCTGAAAACTGAATACTGAGACTAGAAATTATTACCTTTGCCGTATGATACATTTAGGGGAATTTAACACGCTCGAAATACTTCGCGAAGCGGAACAAGGCATTTATTTGGCAGATGCCGATGGCAATGAAGTATTGCTGCCAAACAGGTATGTGCCAGAATTATTTAAGATTTGGGATAAAATTGAGGTATTTGTTTATTTGGATAATGAAGAACGGCCAGTTGCCACGACCGATAAGCCCTATATCAAAAAAAATGATTTTGCCCTTTTACGATGCAATCAAGTAACCGATTACGGCGCGTTTTTAGATTGGGGATTGGTCAAGGAATTGTTTTGTCCATTCAAAGAACAGGCCTTTAAAATGAAACCCGGTGGTTGGTATTTGGTGCATTGCTATTTAGATGAAAAAACCGATAGGTTAGTAGCTTCCAGTAAAACCAACCGGTTTCTGGATAATAAAGATTTAACGGTCAGTGAGTTTGATGAAGTAGATTTAATAGTATCACATCCTTCTGATATTGGCATGAACGTGATTGTAAACAAAATCCATGCGGGTTTGGTTTACAAAAACAATATTTTTAAGGATGTTAGTGTTGGTGATAGGTTGAAAGGTGTGGTTAAAAAGATACGTCCGGGCAATAAACTCGATATTGCGCTCGGGCAAATAGGTTATAGAAATATTGAGCCCAATGCAGAACGCATTATGCACGAACTGCATGATAATAGCGGCTATTTGAATCTTAGTGATAAATCAAACCCCGAGGCCATCAAAGACGTGCTTCAAATGAGCAAAAAGAATTTCAAAAAAGCTGTAGGAACATTGTATAAACAACGCTTAATAGAAATAAAACCAGATGGGATTTATTTGGTTTAAACCGATTGTATGTTTTCAATATATTTTCATTGTGAAGCGTTGCTTTCATGAAAAATATTAATCAATTAATTTCCAAATATCAGTCTGAGTTTGTTGAAGACCTAATAAATGCACGCTTAGAAAAGTTAAGTATAACACAGAAAACGTATTTGGCATTGGCAAAGAAACATTGATTATATCCAGCGTAACAGGTTAGTTTAAAAGTTCTGCAACTTTGTTTTCCAAATCCATGCCTCTTAAATCTTTAGCAACAATTTCTCCTTTTTCATTTAAAATAAAAGTGGCTGGAATGGCAGTGATATTGTAAAGCCTTGCAATGGGGTCTTGCCAAAATTCTAAATTAGATACATGGTGCCACGTTAAGTTGTCATCAGAAATAGCTTGTATCCATCGGTTTTTTTGCCCGTTTCTGTCTAAAGATACACCAATAATTTCCAAACCTTTTTCATGGTAAGTATTGTACATTTTTACGACATTCGGGTTTTCCCTTCGGCAAGGGCCGCACCAAGACGCCCAAAAATCAATAATGGTCACTTTGCCTTTAATATCGTTTAAAGCCAATGTTTTGCCTTCTGGGGTTTGTCCGCTAAAATCTGGAGCCATATCACCAACATTTACGGTTTTTTCAGATTTTTTTGTAGCAATAAAATCGGTGATACGCTTTCCGTAGCTGGATGTTTTCAAATCGTTTGATAAGATATCAAAAGTATTTTCTATTTTACTTAAAGGCACTTGCTTGTCGTAGGTTTTGTTCTCAAGTAAAATGGCAGCTACATAAGAGTTTTTGTGTTCATTTATAAAGTTGAAGGGCAACTCCGCTATGGTTTCATTCAAGTTTTTTAGAGCTTCAGCATCGTTGGCATTTTTATTGCCACTCCTGAATGATGTCATCAATGTGCGTTGCTTTTTGGCAAGCTCCATTTGGTCATTCAAAAAGGCATAAAACTTTTCGTTGTTCTCGGTTCCAGATGCTTTGGAAGTATGTAAACTATCTTTAACAACGGCCATTTCAATCAAGCCATTTTCAACAATAAGTGGTGCGTTTCCTTGAATGCCATCAATAAAAAGGAATTCTAAACTAGGCTCATTCCGAGTGCCTTCAAAAGAAAATTTTTCATCAACCACAACAGCGGTATCTTTATCGATCAAACGCCCTTGTTCATTAACCCCTTTTAAATAAGCGCGCATGCCGTTAAGTACGCCAGGAGCTTTGCCATTTATAGAAAAACGATCTTTTGGTGTGGTTTCACAGGCTAAAAAAAGACTTATGAAAAGTGCTAGGATTGTATATCGCATTGTTAGATGATTTTTGTCAAATATAATTATTTTTAGTTTGCTTGTTCGCATTTCAAATTTAGTATTTTTGCCATATGACACATCAAGATACCATTGTTGCATTGGCAACACCTTCAGGTGCGGGCGCAATTGCTGTTATTCGATTATCTGGAAATGAGGCTATGGCGTTTGCTGAAAACCACTTTAAGTCGGTTTCGGGAAAGCAACTAAGCAAACAAGCCACACATACCATCCATTTAGGGCATATTGTGGATGGAGATAGAACCATTGATGAGGTTTTGGTGTCGATTTTTAAAAACCCCAATTCTTATACGGGTGAAGATGTGGTAGAGATTTCATGTCACGGATCGCAGTATATTCAACAGGAGATCATTCAATTAATGCTTCGGAAGGGTTGCCGAATGGCGACTGCGGGCGAATTTACGTTGCGAGCTTTTTTAAACGGAAAACTGGATTTGAGCCAAGCCGAAGCTGTTGCCGATTTAATTTCCAGCGATAATGAAGCGAGTCACCAAATAGCGATGCAACAAATGCGCGGCGGGTTTTCATCTGAAATAGCCAAACTCCGTAAAGAACTTTTAAATTTCGCATCGCTCATAGAATTGGAACTTGATTTTGCTGAAGAAGATGTGGAGTTTGCCGATAGAACGCAATTCAAGGATTTGGTAAGGCGCATTACATTTGTTTTAAAACGATTGATAGACAGTTTTGCGGTTGGAAACGTGATTAAAAATGGGATTACTGTGGCTATTGTAGGCGAACCAAATGTTGGTAAATCCACACTTTTAAATGCGCTTTTGAATGAAGAACGCGCCATTGTTTCAGAAATAGCTGGAACAACAAGAGACACCATTGAAGATGAAATTTCCATTGGTGGCATCGGTTTTAGGTTTATTGATACGGCGGGAATTCGTGAAACCAAAGATGTGGTTGAAGGGATCGGGATTAAACGTACTTTTGAAAAAATTAACGATAGTCAGGTTGTTGTTTTTCTTTTTGATAGCCATGAAATTCAGAATTCAGAATTCAGAATTCAGAATTATAAAAATGAAATTGAAAAAATCAAGAATAAATATCCTTTAAAACCATTATTAATTGTTGCGAACAAGGTTGATAAATTAGATGAAAATCAGATGAAATCAATTAAAACGGAACTACCTCAAATTCATTTCCTATCAGCAAAACAAGGAATTGGCGTAGATGAATTGAAAGATAAACTATTGAGTTTTGTAAACACAGGTACTTTACGGAACAATGATACCATCGTTACGAATTCACGTCACTACGATTCTCTTTTAAAAGCTTTTGAAGAAGTTGATAAAGTAAAGTACGGTTTAGAATCTGGCCTTTCGGGAGATTTATTAGCGATTGATATTCGTCAAGCGTTGTATCACTTCGGTGAAATTACAGGTGAGATTACCAATGATGATTTGTTAGGTAATATATTTGCTAATTTTTGCATAGGGAAGTAACTTGATTTCTTTTTATACATAACTAACTGTTTTTCTTTAAGTTATATTATTTTTATTTCTTTTTATTGTTGTCTATTTGGGCTCACATAAAAAAGTTGGGGAGAAGTCATAAATTTGCATAAAAAAGCAGATG
>CAXBNH010000124.1:0-8122 GCA_963976905.1 uncultured Algibacter sp. | reverse complement strand
CAACCAACAACAAACGGTGCAGCAATAGCCCCTATACTTGTAGCGGCATTAAAAAGTCCTGTTGCGAACGCACGGTCTTTTTTAGGAAACCACTCTGCCGTGGTTTTTATAGCTGCCGGAAAGTTACCGGATTCGCCAAAACCCAGACCAAAACGTGCTGTAGCAAAACCGATAACGCTAAACCCTGGGCGGACCAAAGCATGGAGCATTCCAAAGAAACTCCAAAGCCCAATGGACACGATATAACCTTTTTTTGTACCCAATCGATCTATTAATCCACCCATAAAAAGCATGCCTAGAGCATAGGCCACTTTAAAGGATATCATGATGTAAGCATAATCACTATTGGTCCAACCGAACAATTTTTCCAATGTTGGAGCCATCACACCAATAATACTCCTATCAAAGTAGTTTATGGTTGTTGCAAACATCAAAAGTGCTAAAATTCTGTAACGATAGTTCCCTATCTTAGAAGTTTTATCCATAATTATTCAGCTTAAGTTGGTGTTAGCATTGCTTCATTCAAATTTTATTTTTGAATGCTTAAAACTTAAAATATTCTTTTGCGTTATGATATGAAATATCAGCAACCATTTTACCGATCCATTCCATGTCACTTGGCAACTCGCCTCTTTTTATTTCATCGCCCAAAAGATTACAAAGAATACGTCTGAAATACTCATGCCTTGGAAAGGACAAAAAGCTACGGGAATCTGTCAACATCCCTATAAAACAACTAATAAGCCCCATGTTTGAAAGGGCATTCAATTGCTTGGTCATACCATCTTTTTGATCTAAAAACCACCAACCAGAGCCAAATTGCACTTTGCCTTTTACGCTGCCATCATTAAAATTACCGATCATGGTGGCCATGACTTCATTATCGGCAGGGTTTAAATTGTAAATAATGGTTTTTGCTAATTTATCTTTACTATCCAACGCATTTAAAAAAGCAGATAACTTTTGTGCTTGTGGGTAATCTCCAATAGAATCCCACCCCGTATCGGGGCCTAAAATGCGGTGCATACGGGCATTGTTGTTTCTTAAAGCGCCTAGGTGAAATTGTTGTACCCAACCAAACCCATGATAGGTTTCACACAAAAACACCAGAATTGCACTTTGGAATTTCAATGCTTCGCCATTACTGATCTCTTTTTGATCTCTTTTCTTTTTGAATATGGCATTGACTTCATTTTCGTTGTAGTTTTCAAAATAAATCTGATCTAAACCGTGGTCGCAAAGTTTACATCCATTTTCATTAAAAAATTCAATCCTATTTTTTAATGCATCGCATAAATCGGCAAAAGTGTTAATATCCATACCAGCAACTTTACCTAAAGTATCGATGTATTCATTATAGCCAGTATTTGAGATCAATATCGCTTTGTCTGGCCTAAAAGCTGTACTAACCTTGACACCAAAACCACTTTTAGCCAATTGCTGATGATACTCTAAAGTATCAATGGGATCTTCTGTGGTACAAACCACTTCGGCATTTACTTTTTTAAGCAATTGCTGGCAGCTATAATCACCAGAGTTTAATTTTTCATGCGTTTCTTGATAAATCTTTTCTGCTGAATTTTCATTTAGCAAATCATAAATATCAAAATACCTTGCCAACTCTAAATGCGTCCAATGGTATAAAGGATTTCGCATTGTGTAAGGCACTGTTTTTGCCCAATTTAAAAATTTATCTTTATCGGATGCTTTCCCAGTAATAAAATTTTCATTGACACCCAATGTACGCATAGCACGCCATTTATAGTGGTCGCCGTTTATCCAAACTTCAGTTATGTTATGGAACGTTTTATCTTCTGCAATTTGTTTTGGTGGCAAATGATTGTGATAATCAATAATAGGTTGATGCTTGGAATAGTTATGATATAATTCTTCTGCATATTTGTTTTCCAACAAAAAATTATCGTGAATGAAATTTTTACTCATTTTAACTTATTTTATAAAAAATCAGTTTAATACGCTTAACATAAAATCAATTACAAGTATTTATTGTAATCGATTACACAAAGATACCACAAAATATTTAATAAACAAATATTTTTAGTTCATATGCTATTACTAAACGATTTTACCAATTTTATTATCAAAATCAAAACCTTATTGAAAAAGCGCATATCTCCCTAAAAACAAAAGGGATACGCCAAAGCGCACCCCTTTTATAACATGTTGTTTTATAAATTATGAAACCTATCTGGTTAATAATTTAATGGATTTTTGTCCTTCAATAGTTTTAACGGTAGCTATGTAAAGCCCTGTATTAAAAGAGAAATCCATACTCTCATTCGTTTTGATTGCTTTTACCAAAGCTCCTGTAATACTATAAATATTTACCTCTGTACTGGATTTTACGTTTGAGATGTAAATTCTGTCATCAACAGCTTGCACATTTGTTGAAACGGCTGAGGCAACATCATTCGTGCCTAGCACTAGACCTGTAGTTCCTAATGCACTAGCAGGAGATACTTCAATTTTATTCAAGTAAACAGCTGCATCATCAAAAAGATAAATATTACCTGCACTACCTGTGTAACTAGCTTCTGAAATCATGTATCCAGATGCAGGAAGTGTTAATGTAGCAAAAGTTAAATAAGAATCATCTGCCATATAAAGAACACGTCCCTCATTGCCTCTGAACCATACTTTTATGGTACATGCACCAGTCACAGCAAAATAAGCATAGCGTTTTGTTGGCTTTAACTTACCTCCACCAAGATCATCAATACCAGAATCTCCATTAAATTTAAAACGGTTAGCTGAGCTATAGCCATCAACATCTCCTGCTGCTGCCCAATTGCTAACTGAGCCGTTAGAAGTATCGATAATACCAATATTAGAAGTAGATGTAGTACCCATATAAATACCAAAGTTATCACTTATCTCATTATCTGCTACTCCTACTCCATCTATAGGCCAATTAGCAGTATCCGATCCACCAAAATCCCAAACTTTGGTTTGGGCTTGCAACGTAGCCGTAAAAAATAATACGGGTAAAATAATTAAAAGTAGTTTTGTTTTCATTATAAATAGTTTTTTAGTTAATTCAAATCACAAAATTGTAATCGATTACCAAATATAAATATTTATTTCTAATTTTAAACTATTTTTATTTATATTATTTTTATAACTGTTAGATATTTAACATTTTAAAAACAAAAATCCAAAAAAAAACAACGGATCCAAATTACTTACTTTTAATCAAAAAAGGCTTGGTTTTAAACCAAGCCTTTTACTTCATATTTTCTATTATTGGAAATCTTTAGTGCGTCAATAATTTTACTACTTTATATCCATCATTTGCCTTTACCGCAACAATCCAAAGACCATCAGCCATATCAAAATCAGCATTTTCATTGGTTTTAATTGTTTTGGTTAAAGCCCCTGTAATGCTATAAACTTTTACCTCGGTTTGGGATGTTACGTTGGAAACATAAAGTTTATGGCCATAAGCGGAAATGTTTACCGAGGTTCCAAAAACCTCATAATCATCAGCCCCAAGGGTATTTAATTCTGCAATGGGATCCCAGTCATCAGTTCCTTTTGTAAAATTAAAGGTGGTTATAGGTGTGCCATCCGTTAATTGGTTTTGCGTAAGCACGGTTGACCATGCTGCACGACTAGCAGAATTATTTTCACCGGAAAGCTCTATGGTACTGCGTTCGTACATATAAGGCGATGAACCGCCCAATGTATTGTTCCATCCTGCCGGCACAATTAAAGATTGCCCAACATAACTAGGATTTGTAGAAGCATCAATAGTGGTTTCAAAAAACAATACCTCACTAGTGTTTGGACTCCATGGCCTCCCAAAATAACCGGGTTTAGAACCATAAGTAGAAGCTGTTTCTGTGCCAACAACAGGAGATTTAACATGACATTGGTACATTAAGTACCCTCTTCCGTTAGTTTGTTGGGCAGCGGTAATATACGCTACATCACTACCAGAATCACTTGTGTTCAATACCAAATCTGTTTGATAGAACACGGCGTTCATGGCTCCAAACAGATAATCTACAGCACCCATCATAACGCCTTTATAAACCACAACCCTAGCGGGTGCTGCACCATAAAATGAATCTTGGCGACCAATAACACGGCAATTGTTTAATAGAACTTTATCGGCAGAAGCCGCTATTCCAATAGCTGCGGCCTGGGTAACATATCCAGCGGATCGATCTTGTACGGCCGTATTGCCATAATCTGTAGGCCTAACTGGATCACTGCCCTTGGGCTGCACCACATCTTGCGATTCTTTTAGTGAGATATACTGATTAAAGGAGTTTTCCAAAATAATATTTTCCGCGGTAAACCCCGTAGTTTCTACAACAACTGTAGCATTCCAATATGAAGAACCGCCACCGGTACCTTCTTGGTTCACATATTCGGTATAGCCATTTGCTGTATTTGCCGCTAACGCATCTGCATGCCATTTATTATCCGTTCCTTGACTAAAGAAATTATATTTTTGTGCATAATAAGATGTGATTCTAACAGCGCTCGCATCAATATCAACGCCTTCATTTAAAAGGGCTATACTTGGCGTTGAAGCGGCATTTTTAAGTGTGATATTTGGACTGCTTATCACAAGCATTTCCTCATAGTTCCCTGGATCTATCAATACGGTAACGCGCTCATTACTTGGGCGATCCATCCTTGAAATAGCATCCAATGCCTCATTGATGGTTTGGTAATCTTTACCAACGCCAACTGTAATGGTAGCGGCATAAGGCACTATTTGCAATACTTTAATGGACACAAAATAAGAAACGCCTCCCGTGGTCAACGTTACGGTTCCATCAGCTACACCTGGATATACATACTCTGTCGTGATTTTTGTGCTCGTGCTATTTGAGGTATTTGCAATGGTTGCGCCGCCTTCAATGGAGTAGTTGGATTGATAATAATCTGTTATAAGCAATTTGTCACCCACATGCACAGGTATGACTATTGTAGAGCCTGAACCCGCATTCAAATCGCCATTTGCCCCTCTAACATTTACACCTCCAGTTAACATAAGGCCTTTGTAAGCTGTAGCTGCATTAATAACACGATCATTAAAAACCCATTCTGTAATTGGATTGAATGCCAAATCTTTTGAAGTGTTTGCACCAGCAATCGTTACGTTTGAGGTTAATCCCAATTCTATTGGGTATTCATCCAAACCGTCATAACCAACGCTATAAACGCCATTTCTTAAAGCTACTGAAGTTATATCATTGAACGTGTATGAGTAACCTGCTTCATTCAAATTATTAAAAGTCAGGCTCAATTTTCCTTGTTGCGTGACATCTAAATCGGGCGTATTTATAGTGACATTGTATAATGGTTTAGCCGAAAAATCAATATCGGCCGATTGATCACCTGTGATGGTAATGGTGTTAGATAAAATCTCAAAATCATTAACACCTTCTGCGGAAATGGTGTATTCCACGTTTGCCTCCAAATCAACTGAATATGTTGATGCCCCAGTATTTATTGAAATGATAGGGTTATAAATTTTATTTGCCGCTGGATCAGGTGTGTACGTCAATGCCAAATTGGAAAGATCGGACAATCCTGTTATATTCCCACTGACCGTATGTAAATCCACTTGAACGATGGTTACATCAAAATTGGTAGTCAATTCGGTAGCATCCAAACTTAAGGCACTTGCAATTACATAACCATTGGCATTACCTAAACTTACCGAATAGCTATATTCTACAGGTAAATCTATAGCATAAGTTCCGCTAGAGAGTACTGCTGTCCATGTTTTTCCTGCTTCATTCGTAAAATTAATGGAATATCCATCAGGAACACCGGGCGCATTTGTTTCGTCAATAGTACCGGCCAAAGATACATATTGCGCGGCCTTTCTATAAACCCTGAAATAACTGGGTTTTCCAGCAGTATCAAACACATGGTATTCCCCTGCCGATTTTGCTACAAACTTAATGGTTGTTTCAGCCGCAGGCACCGCTACTTGATCTGTTTGAGCGATAGGGTCTAAAACATATTGAAAATTAAACGTTCCACCGGCATCTGTTCTTCCTTCAATAGTTACCTCGTCATCCTCATTCAAATTTAAGGTTAAATATCTATTTATGTCACCTGCATTATTCACATACAATCTACCAGTGAAGTTGGTAGAGCTCGCAATGTTTGGATCCCACCTCGTTACATTCATATTGGTGGTCCTAATTCGGTCGCTTGTAGCATTTGTAACATAGCCAAAATCACCAGCAGTAAATGAAAGTATATTTCTGCCTGCATCCCCTGGTGCTTGAGGATCAACATACGTGTACCAAGAATTAATAATAGTCTCGGTCAGCAAATTATTATACATGAAATCGTCCAATTGCTCAGCACCAAAATCCCAAACATCGGTTTTTGCTATGGCAACAACCTCATTGGTTACATCAATGGCTGGCGTATAGGCATCAGAGCCACTAAATGTGAAATATAAAGTTACTGGCCCACCGGTATAAGTAAATTCATAATAACCTGTTTTGTCCGACATACCTGGGTGCGCGTCCATATCTACATTTATAGAGCCTAAATCATTACCAGCAAGGGTTGTGCCACCACTCATTGTGTCACTACTATATACAGACCCGTAAAAACGAATGGTATTTTGACCTTCGGCAACGTCAATTTCCAATGAATTACCATTTTTAAAAACCATTCCATAGCCTGGACTATGAAATTGTGTTGTAGCAGCTTGGGTCCTTATTTTACCATCTGGACTTGTAGTAGAGGTAACCGGGTTCGCATTTGTAAAAGTTGTTCCGTCGCCTAGATTATAAGAAGTTGTTGTCTGACCCTGTGCATATATTGTAAAAACCAACAAAGGAAGCATTAACAAAAAGGAAAATTTTTTCATAGTTTAAAATATTTAGTTATAGTTTATAATGATATAATTACCCAATCTATCAACCGATGTTTTACATGAAAAAACAAAATCGGACAACATTAGAGCAATACAATACTCAAATTAATAGTAGGAAGTTTCTATTTGGGGAAAGAACTTCAAAAAAAATTGAAATCAAGAAAGCAATTCACTTAAATTGTAATCGATTGCACAAATATAATATAAAAAATCAAAAAACCAAATAATCACTTTTATTTGCGCATCTATAAAAAACCAATAATCCATGGAGACAGACGTAAATACTACAAATGGACAACTCTAAAATTCATTTAACCTATTGTCATAATGGCATTTCATCTGCTTAACAAGCAAAATGCAAATCACATATTTAACTGAATAACAAATAATTAAAAATAAAAACAGCTACATTTTAAAAATGAAGGTTTTTTTACTAACATAAAATCGTGTACAAAAGAGACTGATCGTTGTCAAATCAAAAATAATCGTGTTCAATACTTAACATCAGAATATTGATGCATTTCATCGTTTTTTTTCTAAAAAGAATTTTTGTGATCAAAAAAAAACTACATTTGTGTAATCGATTGCAAAATAAATTTATTTCAAACTTAAAAATATAAATTACTACACCACAAACTAATACTATAATAAACTCATGATGAAAAGAATACTTTTTTTAACGACACTATTGCTTACCTCAACCTATATGTTGGCGCAAACGGTTACCATAAATGAATCTGGTGGCTGGCTAGAAACCGCTTACGTAAAATGGCAACCTGCAACAGGAGCATCTAGCTACAACGTATATTATAGTGGCGAAGGCATTACTAATCAAAAAATTGACACGCAACTTATTCGTTGTTATGCTGATGGTTCCTATCGTGCAGATGTGTTAGGACTGAAAGCTGGTTCGTACACAATTTCTGTAGTCCCTGTTATAGGTGGCTCTGAAGGTACAGCAAGCATTACAGGTTCTGTAACCGTGCAAGCACATGATCGTACAGGATATGCATTTATGGAAACTGCACTTAATCCTGTTGTTCCTATTGCAAGCAGGATTCCCGGTGCTTACAATTTAGATGGTACCCCACAGAATGGCGCTGTTATCGTGTATATTACCGAAGACACGAAAGATACCGTTGAGCTTGATGTAGCAGGTGCAAGCCCTGTAGGTCGCATTGGTTTACAAGATATTTTAGAAGGCTTTAAGAAGGGAGTCGATTCTCGCCCAATAATTAT
>CAXBNH010000123.1:0-8157 GCA_963976905.1 uncultured Algibacter sp. | reverse complement strand
TTGACAGAAGTAACCCCGATGCCAGCATCCATTTGCATGCACGCAGCATTTCATTTATGCATCCCGTGAAAAAGGAAGTGATTGATATTTCTGCGCCACTTCCAAAAGATGCCATTTGGGATGCCTGCCAAGACATTTAGTGAGGAAACCCAAGCATATCCCCCATGCCAACCGTGAATAGCCAGCAGCCGTAAATAATATGCTCAATAGACACTAAAAGTGTGGATTGTGTTTTGTTAAAGGTAATTGCAAACAAGAGTCCGCCTAAAAAAGTAATCAGATTAACCAAAGCATTTCCGTAAAACAAATGCGCCAATGAAAACACAATGGCATTTAAGAAAATAAATAGTGATTCGTTTTTAAACAACCCTTTATAACGTTGAAAATAAAAAGTCCTGAAAATCAATTCTTGCGGATACACCGAAAAGACACTATAAGTAAAAATGATAAAAACCCACAATTTTGGTTTGTTGATGACCACCTGAAATAGGTTCGCGTTATCAACCATCCAAACAAAAACGATGGTAGCCAAAGCTATTAAAACGAATCGAATAAATGTTTGTTTCCAAAACTGTTTCCAATTGAGGTTTTCTGAAATTTTAAATTGATTATTCTCAATTTTCAAAAGCACAAAAACAACGTAAACAAAACCCAACAGCCCCAATGTTATTTTTATCCAAAGAGGAAAGTTCAATGTAAAACTTACTGGAAGCAATACAAAGCTGATAAAAAACTCGATATATTTATATAGGTTGGATTTCATCTGGTTTAGTTTTTATAGCTTTGGAGAAACCGTTTTACTATATTACAAAATTATCAGCTATAAATCTTACAAAAAGCCAAATTAAATCCCTTGAATCCGCAGCCATAATTTTGACATTTCTTTATTGAAATCATCAAACTCAGGCTCAAAAGGTTTCATATTGAGTCGGTTGCTTTCTTTATAAAACAAAAACCTGAAAATAGATGAATTGGGGTTGTTTTCATCAGCAAGCGGATAACGTAAATCGTTGTATTGATATTCGTTTTCTCCAATTTTGTAAACGCTGTAATACTGATTGCTAAACCACGCCAAATCTTTAATATCGTTGTATTCCAAAGGCTTTAAATCCCGTTGCTTTGGTAATTCTGTAAAGTATATAAATCTATTTTGAACATCGAACAAAGAAAAATAAGCCACGTAATACGATGTTTCGGTTTCCGCAATGCCGTACCACAATATGTTGTTGAAAATGGCAGGTTGTGTACAATATCGTTTATAATTGATGTTACTTTCTGCCATGGATTTTCTAAAAACCGAATCGATGTAAAATTTGTTTCCTACAGTGAAAACCATATAGGCAGAACTGACACCTAAACCCAACTTTAGCCAAAATCGTCTTTTCACAGACGCCCTATTGAAACACATTAAAACAATCATACATACAAGAAACGGCAAAGTGTATATAGGATCCACCACCGCAATGTTATTAAATGCCACACGATAATTGCTAAAAGGCGCAAATAATTGTGTGCCATAAGGCGTAAAACAATCTAAAATAGGATGCGTAAATAGTGACCAAAAGAACAGGGCAATCCAATCTTTTGGTGTGGTTTTATGCAAACGCTTGCCCGAATTATATAATTTATAAGCTAACCAGCCTAAGACAAATGCTGCCAAAACGGAAAATATTATGGAGTGCATAAACCCTCTGTGGAAGAGCATGGCATCTATCTTATTGCCATAAAGCAAATTGCCTATATATACATCCAGATCAGGAATTGTTCCACCAATAGCTCCAAATAGCAAGGCTTTATTACCTATTTTTTTCCTAAAACCGCATCCCCGCAAGCAGCGCCCAATACAATTTGAGTTAATGAATCCATAGTATAAATAAAATGTAAATGTAAGCAACTCTTGGCATTTGCAGAATACCAATCAAAATCGTAACATTACGTCACTTAAAATTATCAAATGCAAGACGACAGCCTTTTTCCTGAATCACAATTTCTAGACCAACAAAAAAAAAGTAAAAACATAGGTCTTTGGGAAGCCTTGGTTCCTATTATGGTTTTAGTTATTTTATTGGCTTATAATGTATTTATCTATAACGATGATGCTACAAGTGGCCCCAATCAATTTGCATTGATTTTTGCGGGAGTGATTGCGGCAATTATTGGTTTTTCAAAAAAAATAGGTTATAATGATATGCTTGAAGCGGTTGTGGACAATGTGAAATCCACCGGTTCTGCCATTTTCATCTTATTGCTGGTTGGTGCATTAGCTGGAACTTGGTTGCTAAGCGGTATCATTCCAGCCATGATTTTTTACGGGTTAAAAATTTTAAACCCCACCTTCTTTTTAGCTGCCGCATTAATTATTTGCTGTATTATATCCATGGTAACAGGAAGCTCATGGACTACCACCGCCACTATTGGTATTGCGCTTATGGGCATAGGAAAAGCTATGGATATTCCTGCGGGAATGGTAGCTGGCGCCATTTTATCCGGAGCTTATTTTGGCGATAAAATGTCGCCTTTGAGTGATACAACCAACCTTGCCCCTGCCATGGCGGGCACTGATGTTTTTACACATATTAAATACATGGCTTACACAACCATTCCCACCATTGCAATAACCATACTGCTTTTTATCATTTTGGGATTTCAACAAGAAAGCGGTAATCTACAAGATAATTCTGCTTTGATTTCAAGCATCCAAAACACTTTTAATGTCAGCCCTTTGCTTTTTATCGTTCCCATTGTGGTCATCCTTTTGATTATTAAAAAAGCAAAACCCCTAACTGCTTTATTTATAGGAACTATTTTAGCGGGAATTTTTGCCGTTATATTTCAACCAGAAATCGTCATAAAAATTGCTGAAAGCGATTCTTTTAGTTTTGATTCCGCATACAAAGGCGTTATGAACGCTATTACCGGCAGCATTTACATCCCCTCTGGAAATGCCTTATTGGATGAAAATGAATTGTTTTCTTCTGGAGGCATGGGCGGTATGTTATCAACCATATGGCTCATTTTATGCGCCATGTTTTTTGGCGGCATTATGCAAGAAATTGGCGCACTACAAAAAATAAGTGATAGCTTATTGAAAATAGCTAAATCTACATTCGGTTTGTTTGCCAGCACAACATTTACCTGTATTTTCTTTAATGGAACAGCAAGCGACCAATACTTGGCCATTGTGGTGCCCGGAAAAATGTATCAAAAAGCATTTAAAGATAGAGGCTTGGCTCCAGAAAATTTAAGCAGAACTTTAGAAGATTCTGGCACCGTCACTTCAATTTTATTTCCTTGGAACACAGGAGGCGCCTATCAATCCAAAACATTGGGGGTTGGCACGGGCGAATATATATGGTATGCCTTTTTCAACTTATTAAGTCCCATAATGACTTTAATATTCGCCTATTTTAAAATTAAAATCAGACGTATCGTTTTAAAATAAGTTAATCTTATTAATCAATACTTATTATATAAACAAAATTTATCGTTATATAAAAAATTAAAATTTTAATCTTCCTAAGAATCATCTTTTCAAAAGTATATTTGCAGTATAAAAATATTAACAGATAAAAATAAAAACACATGGCATTAGTAGGAAAAAAATTTCCAAATTTAAACGTTGACGCAATGAACGAGATGGGCGATACTTTTAAAGTAAACGTTCTTGAAGAAGCTGTTAACAATAAGAAAAAAGTATTGTTATTTTGGTACCCAAAAGATTTCACATTTGTTTGTCCAACAGAATTACACGCTTTTCAAGCAGCTTTAGGCGAATTTGAAAAACGCAATACCATTGTAATCGGTGCCTCTTGCGACACACCAGAAGTTCATTTTGCTTGGTTGAACACCTCAAAAGACAACGGTGGTATTGAAGGCGTTACCTACCCGATTTTAGCGGACAGTAACAGAAACCTATCAAACATTTTAGGTATTCTAGATATTACCAACGAAACTTATGATGATGAAACAGGCATTGTACAAGTAGAAG
This sequence comes from uncultured Algibacter sp., assembly GCA_963976905.1. Lineage (GTDB taxonomy): Bacteria > Bacteroidota > Bacteroidia > Flavobacteriales > Flavobacteriaceae > Pseudalgibacter. The sequence continues at coordinate 4,169 of CAXBNH010000123.1, read as the reverse complement.
GTGACAACGTAACTTACAGAGCCACTTATTTAATTGATGAAGATGGTTTGGTACAGCATGAAAGCATCAACAACATGCCTTTAGGTAGAAATGTAAACGAATATTTAAGGCTGATTGATGCCTTAACACATGTTCAAGAAAAAGGTGAGGTTTGTCCAGCAAACTGGGAAGAAGGCAAAAGTGCCATGAACGCAAACCGTGATGGTGTTGCCGATTACCTGTCATCACATTTAAACTAATTTAAAAATCTTAGACCTTTCAGGCTTCATAAACCTGAAAGGTCTTTATAAAAAACAGAAATCATGGTTCAAGAATTAGAACAAGATAATTTACAGGAAATAGTTTCCAACACGGATACCGTTGTTGTGCAATATTCAGCAACATGGTGTGGCAATTGCAGGATTATGAAACCAAAGGTTAAGAAATTAGCTTCGGAATTAGAAAATATCACGTTTGTAATAGCCGATGCTGAAAAATTTCCTGAGTCAAGAAAGTTAGCAACAGTTGATAACCTGCCTACTTTTGCAACATTCAAAAACGGCGTTTTTGTAAATCAGGTGCAGACCAATAAGTTTGATGTTTTAAAAGATTTAGTCAATGAAATTACCAGTAATTAAACAATTAACACAGTTCATTGAAGATAACGATGAAGATTTTGTTTTAGAAACCATTGAAACACTGGAAAACCTAACTGAAGTATCTTCATTAAAAGATGAAGAATTGGATGTTATAGGAGAACTTATTTCCAATATGTACGGTGCCATTGAGGTCAATAAAATGATAAAAGATGGCACACCAAAAAAAGAGGCACTAAATAATTTTATGAGCCGGGTTTTAGGGTCTATCGACAAATGATTTAAAAAAAAATGCCAAATAAATAGCCACTTTGCTAAAGTAAGGTGGTTTTTTTAATGAGAACCAAAACATTACTAATCAATAAATTTTAAGTTTTTTAATACCTAAAATAGATTACTAATAGGGATTCTGGTTAATTCTACATCTTCCTTATTAGTAGCGTATGAAACATAAAGATAACCATTCCAAATAACACTTTTAGGATAACTGTAACCAACCCGCTTATAGGTTCCATTAAATCTCATTGGTTGCAGGTCATCTTTTTCTCCACTTCGTAACAAATAAGATCTGTCAAAAACAAAACCATCCTTACTCAGTGTGATTGCCAACGGAAACCTTTTTTTGTTTTCTGATGGGTTATTAACCATAAATACAGAACCATCTGGTAAATTCCCTGCGCTTTGTTTGGCCCTGGAGTCTGGTGTATCAACAATTTGCGGAGTAGTCCAAGTGAGCCCCATATCGTAACTTACAGATGCCAATTTTTTAAAAGTGCTTTGCTGATCTCTAAAAACCATTACCACGGTACTATCCTTTTTTCTATAAAACCAACTTGGTTCAAGTTCTCTACTCATATTCTTTTTTGATGGTAAATTTTTCATTTTTCCAGCAGTCCATCCTAATACACCTAATGGATTATCTGTAAAGAAAGGAGTCACAGTTAAACCTGGCTGCATGTGAAAAGCTGTTAAAATCCTTCCACTTGGAAGTTTATGGATATCTTGTTCTATAATCCCCAAAACTTGGTTTCCATCTTTATTTTTTACACTTTTGGCCGCTGTCCAATCGATTCCATTTATTGAAGACATATATTCAGTATAGCCTTCTTTAAATTCTTTATCTGTTTTTGGCCATACGCATACATAAGCAACTAACACATTTTCATGACTCCACCAACCACCACTAGTTGTAATACCATCTTCACTTTTTGATGTTAAAACCATGGGCTTCCCCCAATCTTTTCCATTTGAACTTCGCGAATAAAATACTTGTGTATCAGGCCCATCCTCATCTAAAGATGAACTTTGCCACTGTGCATAAAGCATTCCTTTAAAAGGAAACAACACAACACCATGGTTGTATTTATTGTCATCACCATATGGAGAAAATATTGTAATTGTTTCTTTATTTTTTGCAGGAAGAAGTCCTAATGTTTTTGGTTTATTAAAATCAAAAAGGGAATCAACCTTAAAGGGCATTATAGGTTTTTGCGCATAACTTAAAATTGTTATGAAAAAAAGCAAACAAGATATTGTTATTGTTTTAGTCAAAAATCCAAACATTTGATAATTTTTAAAAATAAAATTGGGACAAGCACATTTACAGGCTCGTCCCAATTGAATACATAATATTTATTTCAAATCAAAAACGACCTAAGTTCATAACTTTATCCCAAGCTGAAACAAAATCTTTTACAAATTTTTCTTTTGAATCTTCACAGGCGTAAACTTCTGCAATAGCTCTTAATTCTGAATTTGAGCCAAAAATCAGATCAGCTCTTGTCCCTGTCCATTTCAATTGCCCTGTTTTTCTATCAAATCCTTCAAAAACGTTTTCAGATTCCGAAGATTTTTTCCATTCAGTACGCATGTCCAATAAATTAACAAAAAAATCATTGGTAAGTGCTTCTGTGTTTTCTGTGAATACGCCATGTTTGGTTAAAATTCGTGCCAAGCATACGCATACCACCAACCAAAACGGTCATTTCAGGAACTGTTAATGTAAGCAATTGGGCTTTATCAATCAATAATTCCTCTGTTGATACTGAAAATTTGGTTTTACGATAGTTACGAAACCCATCCGCATAAGGTTCTAAATATTTAAAAGAATCTACTTCAGTTTGTTCTTGTGAAGCATCCATGCGCCCAGGTTTAAATGGTACGGTTATTTGTTGCCCAGCATTTTTTGCAGCTTTTTCAATACCTACACAACCCGCCAATATAATCAAATCTGCTAAAGATACTTTGGTTTCCCCTTTGTTAAATTCTTTTTGTATGCCTTCAAGTACATTCAAAAAATGAACTAATGCCCCAGGGTTATTAACTTCCCAATCTTTTTGAGGCTCCAACCGAATGCGTGCACCATCTGCCCCGCCCCGTTTGTCTGAACCTCGGTATGTTGATGCCGATGCCCAAGCTGTTGATACCAGTTGAGATATTGACAATCCTGAATTTAATAACATTGTTTTTAATTTAGCAATATCATTTTCATCTATCAAATTATGGTTAACCTCAGGAATGGGGTCTTGCCAAATAAGTTCTTCTTCAGGCACTTCAGGCCCCAAGTAGCGTGCTATGGGCCCCATATCGCGATGTGTTAACTTATACCATGCCTTGGCAAAAGCATCCGCAAATTCATCCGGGTTTTCATAAAAGCGTCTTGAAATTTTTTCATAAACCGGATCAAAGCGCAATGACAAATCGGTTGTTAACATGGTGGGCAAATGCTTTTTTGTTTTGTCATAAGCATCAGGAATTGTTGCTTCCGCATTTTTTGCAATCCATTGTATAGCGCCAGCAGGACTTTTGGTTTGCTCCCATTCATATCTGAACAAATTTTCAAAGAAATAATTGCTCCATTTTGTAGGTGTTTGTGACCAAATAACTTCTGGGCCTCCAGTAATACAATCAGGTCCGGCACCTGTTCCAAAACTATTTTTCCAGCCTAAACCTTGCTCTTCTATGGTAGCTGCCTCAGGTTCTGAGCTTACATACTCGCTAGGGTTGGCAGCTCCATGTGTTTTTCCAAAAGTATGTCCGCCAGCAATAAGCGCGACGGTTTCTTCATCATTCATGGCCATACGCTTGAAGGTTTCCCTAATATCAACAGCTGCAGATACTGGGTCGCCATTCGCATTAGGCCCTTCAGGATTTACATAAATCAGCCCCATAACAACCGCAGCTAGTGGATCTTCTAAATCGCGCTCGCCAGAATACCGTTTATCATCCAACCATGTAGTTTCAGAACCCCAATACACATCTTCTTGTGGCTCCCAAACATCTTCTCGGCCACCAGCAAAACCAAAGGTCTTGAATCCCATCGACTCCAAAGCAACATTGCCAGAAAGTACCATTAAATCTGCCCACGATATTTTTTTACCATATTTTTGTTTAATGGGCCAGAGTAATCTACGCGCTTTATCCAAACTGGCATTGTCTGGCCAACTGTTAAGCGGTGCAAACCGTTGTTGCCCAGCACCGGCGCCTCCGCGTCCATCGCCAATACGATATGTGCCCGCACTGTGCCATGCTAAACGAATGAACAACCCTCCATAATGACCAAAATCTGCTGGCCACCAATCTTGTGAATCTGTC
>CAXBNH010000122.1:0-8192 GCA_963976905.1 uncultured Algibacter sp. | reverse complement strand
TTTCATAAGGCATTCGCTTTGACCAGACTATTTTCCAATCTCCCAATATAACCGCCTTAGCGCCTTGGTGAGAAAAGAAAATGGGTCTTTCTTCCACAGTTTCACTTTTAAATGTTTTGACCAAACTAACGCCCTCCATTTTTTGGATAGCATTACCGTTGAACGTTTCGGGATATTGTGCTCCGGTTATGTCACATAATGTGGGCATAATATCTATCAAATGGGTTTTTTCCCGAACCCATGTTCCAGCGTTTTCTTTAATTTGATTTGGCCAGTGCACAATAAAAGGAGAAGCAACGCCACCCTCATTGGTAAAATGTTTGTAGAGCTTAAAGGGGGTGTTGCACATGTTTGCCCAAGCACTTCCGTAAGCTGAATGAGAGCCATTTTGGCCGACCAAATTAAGACTGTCCCCTTTATGTAAAGTAGTGATGCCTTTTCTTGAAGGGCCGTCAAATCCAAAAGGTCCCCACTCATAGCAAGCACCGTTATCACTGGTTAACATAATAACTGTGTTATCATATTGTCCAGTTTCTTTTAGGTAATCCACAATTTGGCCAATACCTTTGTCAACATGTTCAACCATAGCGGCAAAGGTTGCCATTCGTCTTGCTAAATCGCGTTGGCGATCTATGTCAAGTACATCCCAAGCAGGGTTTTCTTGTCCTGAATAGCCGTTCGTTATAGCATCGCCATCAACTGGTACAATGGCTCTTTCGGTCAATGTCCAGCGGTCTTCGTTTTCAATCAGTCCAACGGTTTTTAATTTCTTATAACGCTCTTCCCTGATTTTATCCCACCCTTTCATATAGATGTCAAAATATTTATCAATTGATTCTTTAGGTGCTTGAACTGGAAAATGTGGAGATGAATGGCCAAGAAAGAGAAACCACGGCTTGCCTTCTTTGCTTTTGGCTTGTTTTAAAAACTCAAGGGCATATTCGTTAAAAACATCCGTTGCGTAGAACTCGCCTTCGGGTTTGTCTATTTCCTTTGCCCTACCTTCGGGTTTGCGTACATAAGCTGTTGGATCCCATTGGTCTTGGGCATAGCCCATGTCATAGCCATAAAACTCATCAAACCCTCGTTTTACCGGACTTGTTTCTTCGTGCAGGTGCCATTTGCCAACGTAATACGTGCTGTAGCCTACTGATTTAAGAACTTCCCCTAATGTGACACAATCCTCTCTTAAACGGCCAAGATATGCAGGCCCTGCGCCTTCTTTTGGTTTGTTGCTGGTAAAATCGGCAATGCCTGCTTGTGGCGGGTACAGACCCGTCATTAATGCTGCTCTACTGGGGCAACAACGTGCCGAATTGTATATGGATTCATACCTTAGGCCAGTCATGCCAAGTTGGTCCATATTTGGCGTTTTTATTTCGCCACCGTAACAGCCTAGGTCTGAATATCCAAGGTCATCAAGTAGCACAAAAAGAACATTGGGTTTTTGTTTCTGCTCTTGGGTTTGCTCTTGTTTTTCTTTGCAACTGGTTGAAAATATTACAAACAATCCAAATAAAAAATATGTTAAAGATTTCATGGTCTTATTTTATTTTAAGTTTTAAACAAATTTAATCTTTCTTTTCTTAAATCAATAATCCGAATACTCAGTTGGATAAAGAAAACTAATATCAATATGAGATACATTGTTCTTGTATTTTGGTTCTTCAGAAAGTGTTTTCCATTCAGGGGCATTACCAAATGATTTCCAATGTGCATCTCTGCTTTCTTGGTTGGCAAATGTGGTCATGTACATGAGGTTGGGCATTTTTGCCCCAGAAATCACTTCGCCGTAAAATACTGCGTTAAAGTCAAGTTGGTCAAAGAGTTTTACTTCACCACCTTCGTTGAACATGGTTACTTTGTTCTTGTGATATTGCTCGGTTGGTGATTCGTAGCTTCTCAATTCATAAATCCTTTCCGATCGCGGACTATTTAGAGCAGAGGGGCGCATGATGGGCATATCAGCAAACGCTTTTAAAACAATGGATTCTATGCGCTTGTATGGGGTTTGGTCGTGTGGTGCATTGATGTAGCTGTTTCCTGCTTTCAAATAGGTTGTGTCTTTACTAAGATTTTCTTTAAGAAAAAGAAACTGATTCACAGTCTTAAAAGGCATAAGCACATATGTTTTTTGAATGGTGTCTTTGTCATTCGGTACGGGTTTAAAAACGCCAACATTTTGGATTCCCAATTTTTTTAATCCTGGTAAATAGGCATTTTTAAGATAGGTGTCAGTCACTTTTTCTTGATCTTCATTCTCAAAGGTGTAAATTTTAAGCTGATAATATTCTTGATTAGATAGAGCTGTCGTGTCGGTTTTAGTAGTTTGGTTTTCTCTTTTTTTACAGTTAAGAATAGAAAAAGCGAAAATGCTCAGGAATAAAATTGTAGTTGCTTTCATTTTATGTTTTTTTTAATTATCTGGTTAAGAAAGAAGATGCTGGCAAACTTTCGCTATTGAATAAGGTGCCTATGGTGTAATCTTTCCAGCCATATCTAACCTGCTTTGGTTCTGAAATGGAAGGTGCAAATACTTCTAAGGTTTCTCCTACTATTTTCACATCGGCATCCACAAATTGGTTGTCGCTGCCAGCAATTTCAAATCCTGAAATATCTTTTAAGTTTAAACCATCAGCAACATGATCAAATGATATTATGATTTTATTTCCTTCAATAGTATGGCTTTTGTACAAGGGACCAGAAGCCACGGTATTTTTTCCATAATCATTAGCCAAGGCTAATCTTGCCAATCTCTCGCCAACATCTTGTTTGTTTCCAGGGTGAATGGTTGTATCACTACCAATATCCATAGTGATGGCCATACCTGTTTTTTCTGTTTTCAAGCTTTTGCGTTGTGCGTCCCTTAAGGCTGGCGATAGTCCGTTGCCGTAAGTGAACGGTGCGATTTGAACAAAATAGAAAGGAAATGGGCTGTTCCATTGTGTTCTCCAATCTTTGATCATGGCAGGAAAAAGCGCTTCGTATTGTTCGGCCCTGCCTACGTTTGATTCGCCTTGGTACCAAATAGCACCTTTTATATTGAATGGCACTAAAGGATTTATCATGGCGTTGAAGAGTGATGTTGGCAATTCATTAGGGCCACCAGAACTTATTTTTGGCTTATCACTTAGCTTATCTTGATTTTCTGTGCCGTAAACAAGCAACGACTGTTTATATAAATCGGCATAAAAAAGTCCCGCCCAGTTACCTTCAATGGATATATTGTTCCCCTTTTCATTTTCCAAATACATAGGCCCAGCAATTGGGGAGCCTCCGCCACTATCAAATTGTAGTATGGCTATAATATTGTCGCCTTTTTTTAATAGTTCTTTTGGAACGGTATAAATTCTTTTTTCAGACCAGCCCCAAGTAGTGCCTACTTTTTGGCCGTTTACATAAGTGATATCATTGTCATCAATAGCACCAATATGAAGGGTATAATCAAAATCTACGTTTTCAATGTCAATATGTTTTCTATACCAGAAAGCTCCGTTTAATGCTTGAGATGAGTTTGAGTTTTTGATAAAATTCTCGAAGTTGCATTGCTGTGCAGGTAATGTCGTTTGCGCCCATTGGCTGTCATCAAATTGAGGATCGGCAATTTTCGTGTTGTCCATATCCAATTCTTCAAAAGCTTTTAAAGTGTTTGGCAAAGGTTTCTTTTCAAATTTAGAGACCCATTCCGTAATCTTAGTGGCATCATAGGCATTTACAATATCTAAAAACTCTGGAAATTCACTTAGTCCTTCTTTGCTTGCCCAAGCTTCAGCAACGGTGCCGCCCCAACTTGAATGAATGATGCCTATCGGAACATTTAGTTCCTTATAGAGCTTTCGTGCAAAAAAGTAGGCAGTAGCACTAAAATCGGCTGCTGTTTGTGGGCTGCTTACTTGCCAATTTCCAGTTAGGGAATCTATTTTTATAGCGCTTAGGTTTTTTTGAACTGTAAACATCCTGATTTCTGGATGGTTGGCATTGGCTATTTCTTCATCGCCATTATTTATAAGTTCGTTGGGTAAAAAACCTTTAAGAGGCATTTCCATGTTAGATTGCCCAGAAGCCAACCATACCTCTCCAACCATAACATCTTTTAGTGTGATGGTTTTGTCTAAGGTCGTAATTTTTATTTCAAAAGGGCCACCTGCTTTTGGCGTGGGCAGTTTCAGTTTCCAATAGCCGTTAGCATCTGTTTTGGTTGACACATCCGCGCCCCAACTGGCAGAAACTGAAATGTTTTGGTTTGTAGAATATGTTCCCCATACAGCAACGTCTTGTTGTTGCTGGATTACCATGTGATCTGTGAAAATGGGTGAGATATTAAGGTCTTTTTTAATGACAGGTTCGCATGAATTGAGTAATAAGATACTACTTATAATTAGAAATTTTGAGAATGTGATAAAATCGGTTTTCATTGGTTTTTTTGTGTTTCAAGTTTAATTCAGTTGTTCAATTGTGGCTGTTTTGGTTTTATATTTTAGGCCTATGTCGTTTTTAACTCTGTCTATCAAGGTGATTAAATCCATGCTTATGATAAATGGTAATTTAGGACTTTCCATAACGCCATTTTGAAGGCATTCATTGATGTGTTCAATCTCATGGAAATACCCATTTCCGGTGTATTTAATGTCAAATATGGTTTCTTCGCCATTTTTAATAAGCCCTATTTTTTCGGTATGATGGAACCTGCTATACAGTTTTATAGTGCCATGGCTTCCATAAATATATGCTTCTGTGGGGGTATCTGCTTCAATAGTCGATTCAAGTATGGCTTTCGCTACGTTTTCATAATTAAACAGCATGGAGCAATAACTGTCAACCCCTGTTTCTGTGATACGCGCCATCACTTTAATATCTGTAGGAAGTCCCAATGTTAAAAGACTTAAATAAATGGGATAAATGCCAATATCCAATAAAGAACCGCCTCCTAAATTTTTATTGTAGAGCCTGCTTTTGGGATCTACTTTTGCTTTGAATCCAAAATCGGCACGGATGAACAAGATGTCTCCAATCGCTTTTTGGTCCAACAATTCCACCAATTTATTTGTGGCGGGTATAAAGCGTGTCCAAATACCTTCCATTAAAAATAAATGTCTGGATTTGGCCTCATCGATCATGGTTTTTACTTCTTCAGAATTCAACCCCATCGGCTTTTCACACACTACCGCTTTTCCTTTTTTTAAGCACATCATGGTAATTTCAAAGTGAAAAACATGAGGTGTGGCAACATATATAATATCTACTTCAGAATCATCGGCCAATGCTTCGTATGAATCATAGTGTGTGGTTGATTTGTAGGTGTCACTAAAAGCCTTTGCTTTTTCTATGGATCTAGATGCAACACCGTATAAATTAGAGCTATTTGAAATTTGTAGATCTTGAGCAAATTTATTAGCTATTTTACCTAAACCTATAATGCCCCAATTTGTTTTTTTGTTCATTAATTTAACTTTTTTGTTCCATAGAAATGCGTGCTTGGTATAAAATGAGTGCCTGGTTTTTTATAGTTTTTAGAAGTAACATTTCTTTTGGTGCCCAACCCTTCAAATGTAGAAAATCTAACGTGGTATGTTTACATCACAACATCTCATTATTATGCAAAATGTGTCAAACATAAATCATGCTAACTTTTTAAATCGCTTTTTGATTGGTTTAAATGAAATAATGACACGTAAAGAAACTAAAATAACAAAACAAATACGGTACTTACGTAGATGTTCATGAGTGAAATGATTTATGGACAATGAAACTTAAAAAGCATGTAGCTAAATGCATTAAAATAACTGTTTGAAGTTGCATGATTAACAATTAACATTTTATAAAATTTAACCAAAAATGAAAAAAGGAATCTTTATTCTGACAGTACTTTTTAGTACCATGATTACAGCCCAATGGAAACCTGCCGGGGATAAAATTAAAACCCAGTGGGCCGAAACCTTAAAAACAGATAATGTTTTAAATGAGTATCCAAGACCTATCATGACACGTAATGATTGGAAAAACTTAAATGGTTTATGGAACTATAGTATTTTAGATTATGGTAGTTCAAAGCCTAAAAAATTTGAAGGCAACATTTTAGTGCCTTTTGCCGCAGAGTCTAGTTTATCCGGAGTTATGAAAGAAGTTGGTGCTTCTAAAGAGCTTTGGTACGAAACAAATTTTACAGTGCCTAGCAACTGGAAAGGTAAAAACATACTGTTGCATTTTGGAGCGGTAGATTGGAAAGCAGACGTATGGGTTAACGATATAAAAGTGGGCTCGCATTCAGGAGGTTACGCGCCATTTTCTTTTGATATTACGCCATTTATGACTGGTTCTTCTCAAAACCTTACAGTTAAGGTATGGGACCCAAGTAGTGATGGCCCCCAACCAAGAGGAAAACAGGTAAATAAGCCTGAAGGTATTTGGTACACACCCGTAACAGGTATATGGCAAACGGTTTGGTTAGAACCCGTGAATACAAAAAGTATCAGTAACATAAAAACAACACCAAATGTAGATGGTGGAACTGTTAACATTTCAACAGATTTAAAAGGAGCTTCTTATGGCGATATTGTTGAGGTTACGGTTTTTGATGGCGCAAATATTGTTACAAGTGTTAAATCGGTGGCAAATGAGGAAATTAGTATTTCTATGAAAGACGCCAAATTATGGTCGCCAGAATCCCCGTTTTTATACAAAACCACCTTGAAATTAATCAGCAAAGGTAAAGTGGTTGATGAAGTGAAAAGTTATTTCGCCATGCGAAAAGTGTCCATAAAAAAAGACAGCAAAGGTGTTGTGAGAATGCAGTTGAATAATAAGGATTATTTTCAATTTGGCCCATTGGACCAAGGTTGGTGGCCAGATGGTTTATACACTGCACCTTCAGACGAAGCTTTGAAATATGATATTGTAAAAACTAAAGAATTGGGCTTTAACATGATTCGTAAGCACGTAAAAGTAGAGCCAGCACGTTGGTACACCCATTGTGATGAGTTGGGTGTTTTGGTTTGGCAAGATATGCCAAGTGGTGATAGATCGCCACAATGGCAAAACAAAAAGTATTTTGATGGCAGGGAATTAAAAAGAAGTACAGAATCAGAAGCTATCTACAGAAAAGAGTGGAAAGAAATCATGGATTATTTGTATTCATATCCTAGTATTGTGGTCTGGGTGCCATTTAATGAGGCCTGGGGGCAATTTAAAACTGAGGAAATTGTAGAATGGACCAAAGCCTATGATCCAAGCAGATTGGTAAACCCGGCAAGTGGAGGTAATCACTACACTACTGGAGATATATTGGATTTGCACAATTATCCAGGGCCAGACATGTATATGTTTGATCCGTTAAGGGCTACCGTGCTTGGAGAGTATGGAGGTATAGGATTGCCATTGGAAGGGCATCTATGGAAAACAGATAACAATTGGGGTTATGTGAAATTCAAGGATTCCAAAGAAACAACCGATGAATACATAAAGTACGCAAAACAACTAATGGATATGGTGAAAACTGGTTTTTCCGCAGCCGTTTATACCCAAACAACAGATGTTGAAGGCGAAGTGAATGGTTTTATGACCTATGATAGAAAAGTGGATAAAATGGATGTAGAGAAGGTAAATAAAATCAATAAAGAAGTGATACACGTATTGCAAGATTAATTGTTTTTCATGCTAAATGCTCTCCAATAGTTTGGAGAGCATTTTTTTTAGTATATTGATATTTTTTAGCTTTTTTGTGATTTTTGGAAAATTGATTTCCAAAAGCAAAACGATATGAATATAAACACACTATTACTATTAAATGATCGCTTATTGATTGTATGGATCTTTACAACCATAAAAAGGCATTCAAGTAGCGACTTTAAAAATCAACTTTTTGATTCTTAGTTTGCAGATGGTTAATAAAAACAACTAACGAATAAATTTTTAACAATGAAACAAATAATACTTTCTGTCTTGGCTCTTTCTATAATAGCTTGTTTGTCAAGTTGTAAAAACAGCAATAAAACAGATGTACAAGCTAATATTTCAGTAAAAAGTACATTTACAAATCCGCTATTGCCAAGTGGTCCAGATCCATGGGCTATTTATCATGAAGGTAATTATTATTACATCAAGTCGGGCCACGGCGGCATTACGTTAATGCGGACTCCAGATATTACCGATTTGAAAAACGCCGAGAAGAAGGTTATTTGGAAAGCACCTTCCAT
>CAXBNH010000121.1:0-8389 GCA_963976905.1 uncultured Algibacter sp. | reverse complement strand
ATATAAAAAAGAAAGACCGCCTTTTCAGACAGTCTTTCTACAATTGACAATTAACCTTAATTATTAATACTTGGATTTTTATATTCTAAACGGATTTAGCTTTATTTGAATTTGGGAACAATAAGTTTAAGTTATCTACATTTCTCATACGGTTCAAGTAGATTCTGATATCGCTAGTGCTTCTTGCAATCGTTTCTTTTACTTGACTAGCATCTATTAAAACAGCATCTTCTTTAACTTCAACTTTATTTTCAACAGTTACAGTAGTAACATCATCATTAACTTCAGAAACAGAAAACGTAGTGCTAGCTTCAACACTTGCTACATGGCTTTGTGCTTTTGTGAAAGTAACTGTTAGTAATAAAATTAATAAAGTGTAAATAGTTTTCATTTTGTTCTTATTATTTGATGAGACAAATATATATCTGCCAGACACCTTACACACAATAAATTAGTTGTATGCACAGGGATATTCGATTACTAGAGAAATCACATATTTTTACCGATAAACAGATAACAGGGCTCTTTTTTTCGACTAAAAACACAGAAAATGCATTTCATCTTGATATTTTATATTTTTAAGGAAAAAAGAAGGCTTTTGAAAGTTGCAATAGAGCATATAATCTGCTTATTATCGCTTAAAATAAAACATAGAATACTATATTTGCGACAAATAAAAAATACCAATGACAGAATTACAGAACATCATAGAAAAAGCTTGGGAGAACCGAGATTTATTAAAAGATAATGCCACCACTTCGGCCATTAGAGAAGTCATCGAACTATTGGACAAAGGTGAATTGCGTGTTGCAGAGCCCATTTCTGGAGGCTGGCAAGTAAACGAATGGGTTAAAAAAGCCGTGGTTTTATATTTCCCAATTCAAAAAATGGAAACTTTGGAAGCAGGTCCATTGGAGTTTCACGATAAAATCCCATTAAAAACCGGTTATGCAGAAAAAGGCATCCGTGTGGTACCACATGCCGTTGCAAGACACGGGGCGTATATTTCAAAAGGCACTATTTTAATGCCAAGTTTTGTGAATATTGGTGCTTATGTAGATGAAGGCACTATGGTTGATACTTGGGCAACCGTTGGTAGTTGCGCCCAAATTGGCAAACATGTGCATTTATCTGGCGGTGTGGGCATTGGTGGTGTTTTGGAACCCCTTCAAGCTGCTCCCGTAATTATAGAAGATAACGTATTTGTGGGCTCACGTTGTATCGTTGTTGAAGGCGTACATGTTGAGACCGAAGCTGTTTTAGGTGCCAACGTGGTGTTGACCATGAGCACAAAAATCATTGATGTTACAGGCGACACACCTATTGAAATGAAAGGTAGAGTACCAGCGCGTTCAGTAGTAATCCCGGGAAGTTATACCAAAAAATTTGCTGCTGGCGAATTTCAAGTGCCTTGTGCCTTGATTATTGGAAAACGTAAAGAGAGCACCGACAAGAAAACATCTTTAAACAATGCGCTTCGTGATAACGATGTGGCGGTTTAATACAAGTTTTCATTCACAGTTTAAAAATAAACTTTGAAAATACTCATCATACAACAGAAAATGATTGGGGATGTGTTGACATCAAGCATCTTGTTTCAGGCTATTAAGGAGGAACATCCTAATGCCGAATTACACTACTTGATAAACACCCACACATTTTCTGTTGTTGAAAATAACCCATTTATAGATGGATTTGTTTTTTTTACCAAAGAAGCGAAATCCAGTAAAAAAGCCCTATTCAAACTTGCCAAAACCATAAGAAGGGAACAGTTTGACGTGGTTATTGATGTGTATTCAAAATTATCCAGTAACCTTATTACCTTATGTTCTGGAGCCAAAACTAAAATTTCCTATCATAAATCTTATACGGCGTTTTTGCACCATCACAATGTGAAGCGCAAAAAAAGGGCAACCACCCAAGCTGGGTTGGCTATTGAAAATAGATTGCAACTATTAGAACCTCTAGGCATTTATGAAACAGCCCGTAAACCAAAAATATTTCTAACTGAAAAAGAAATAGCAAACAGTAAATATTTTTTAGAAAAACACCAAATCAATTTAAGCGAACCTTTATATATGATAAGTGTTTTAGGTAGTGGCACAAATAAAACCTATCCGTTTGAATATATGGCAACAGTCATTGATACGGTTGTTGAAGAAACCAAAGGACAGATTTTATTCAATTACATTCCAAATCAAAAAGAAGACGCAAAAGATGTTTACAATCTTTGTAAACCAAAAAGCCAAAAACATATATTATTTGATGTTTTTGGAAAAAACCTACGTGAATTTTTAGCGATTACCTACCATTGCAAGGCATTGATTGGCAACGAAGGCGGTGCTACAAACATGGCAAAAGCGTTGGATGTAAAAACCTTTGCTATTTTTTCGCCATGGATTGATACCAACACTTGGGGGACTTTTGAAAACAACCATCATGTGAACGTGCACTTAAAAGATTATCAACCAGAACTATATGCCGATAAAGCTGAAAAAGACATAAAACCTCAAGCTTTAAAACTTTATAAAGCTTTTAAACCCGAGTTTTTTATGGAGAAACTTAAGACTTTCATAAATTAGCTTTTCAATTGATAAATAATGGCCAAGCTAACCGCTATAATCCCTACAGGAAACGAAATCCATAATATTGAAGGCGTCATTGCCTCGGTAAGTTTTGCAGATGAAATTTTGATTGTTGATAGTTTAAGTACCGATGGGACTTATGAGAAGGCCTTAGAATTAGGTGCAAAGGTCATACGGCGGGATTATGAATATTCTGCCTCGCAAAAAAATTGGGCCATTCCGCAAGCCAAGCACGAATGGATTTTATTGGTGGATGCAGATGAACGGGTAACCGAAGCGCTTAAAAATGAGGTTTTACAGCATCTTGAAAACCCCAGAAAAGGCATAGTGGCCTATTGGATTGGCAGATTGAACCATTTTATGGGCGAACCCGTACATTATAGTGGCTGGCGAAACGATGCGGTAATCAGGTTGTTCAAACGGGATTTTTGTAAATATGAAAACAAGCATGTTCACGCCGAAATTATTGCCAATGGCAAAGTAGGGAAACTAAAAAACAAACTCTACCACAACACCTACATCACTCTTGATAGGTATATTGAAAAAATGAACCGTTACGCTTCTTGGCAAGCTAAGGATTATGACAAAAAAACAGGTAAACTAACGCCCTATCATTTTATAATAAAACCTTTATGGGGTTTTTTCAAGCACTATATTTTGCAAAGCGGATTTAGAGATGGTGTGGTAGGTTTAACCATTGGATACATTCAAGGGTATGTAATTTTTATGCGCTATGTAAAACTATGGTTGTTAAGGCGAGGTAGAATGTAATTATTTAGTCAAAAATAATTCATCAATAGTTTTAGCACAATTCTCCCAAGTATAAGGCATTACAGTACTTCTTACATCGGCATCAAGCGTAAAAGCTTTTTCTATAAGCGGAATCACTTCTTTATAAGTTGCTTGTATGTCAAAAATAAATCCGTTTTTACCATGATTTATCAAATCAACACAAAAGCCAGTATTGGAAGCCACAGGAACACAATTGGACATCATGGCCTCAAGTACGGGCACAGGACCTCCTTCAAGTAACGACGGCGATACAAAGACATCAATTTTACTATACAAATCTGGGTAAGATTCGTAAGCCATATTATCATAATAAGTAAAATTTTGCAATACGTTCAATTCATTAAATTTTTCATACTGCTCCCATTCTCTCCCTATCAAGTAAAATTGCCTATTGGGCATATTTTTAACAATATCAAAAATTAAATCAGCATTTTTTCGTGGACCATAAATAGAGCAAAATCCAACCCCTCCTGTTCCTCTTTCGTGCTCATAAAAAAAGCTGGAAGAAGTCCCTATATGTAAAACTTTCAGCAATTCTGGCTTCACGCCAATTTCAATCAGATAATTTTTTATGGATGAATTTAAGCATATAATGTAATCGGATTTGTTAAGGCACCACACTACATGAGTTTTAGAGTATTTTTTGGTCCAATTGGGATGCGTAAACATCACGATGTTCTTTTTTCTTAAAATACTGGGCGTACTTCTGATACAACGGCAAAAATAATTCTGATAGATATAAAAATAGCCATCCGATTCTGGTAAATTCCGCAATTTATCATTAAAATAAGTATCGGCATCTAACGAAGAAAACCATGAAAGCCGCCTCACTTTAGCACCAAAAATCCAATCTTTGTCCTTTTCCCTTGCTAGAAATGTTACATTCTTTACAGTATCTGCTATTGGGGAGGTGTCAATCTTTGAACGTAGCATAGCACATAAATATTTCCATTTATGGAATAATGCAAAATAAAGCTGTTCGCCTAAAACTCCCATATTCATATGTATATAAATCGCTTTATATTGGCAGTAATTAATTTGATTTCCAAAATTTAACCTTTTTCTTAAGCTTTTGTTTTCGGTGGTATTTCACTTGAAAATTTTTGGTCTCCTGCCACATTAAACCAAATATTTTATTATAATCTTTCCCATAACATTTGGCATACTCATCGCTCATAATTTCCACCATACTTTTATGAACCGTTAATCTGGAAAAGTTTTTTATTCGGGTTTCAAAATCCATGGTTTTGAATTCCATTCGGTTTAAATCCACTAAAAAGAAATCATAACCGTTTTTACTTTTTTTAATTAAAGTATTGCCTGGGGAATGATCTAAAAAATGAACGCCTTTTTCATGCAATTGAAATGTAAATCTTGTAAAAGCTCGTAAAATAGTTTCATGATTAGGGTAATTCAAATCTCTGGTCAGTTCCCTATATGTTAAATCATAATCTAAATGCTGACTTACATAATAACTTTTTTTAAACAAAAACGGTGTTTTGTATTCATAATAAGCCATAGGTTGCGGAGTTCCTATTTTTAAATCAATCAACTTATTGGCATATTCGAAAGAACGCTGCGCTTTGCTTTTTCTTAAAAATCGATAAGCAATTTGATTTACAATATTCGGGACTTTAAAGGATTTTACGTTTACAGTAATATTATTGAATTGGAATAATTTTAAGGCATTCCGGTTTTGATTGCCAAAATTTTCTCCCGTAGTTTCAAACGCATCTATGATACCATCAAAAAACGATTGGTCTTTTAGGAATTTACTATGGATTTTATAAGTCTTTATCATTGAATTTTAAACTCGAAAAGCAGTGTAATGAGTACTCTTTTTACTTCTACATCTTCTGTCTCTCACTTAGTGTCTGCCCCACAAATATATAAATACTATATATACCTATTATTAAATATCTTTTCTATTTTTGTTTCCCGTATGTTTAGCGCACTTTAAATAACTATACATTACAAGGAGTTATAGTGCTTCAAATTTTGTGGTTATATAAAACCCAAAACCAATTCATAAACAAAAAAAATGACAATTTTACACATATCTGGAGTAAGCAATTGGGGCGGTGGCGAAAATCATTTGGAAAATTTATATTATGAAATAAATAAAACGTCTCCTGATGTAAAACAAATTATTTTTTGTGTGAAAGATGGCAC
Source organism: uncultured Algibacter sp. (assembly GCA_963976905.1). GTDB lineage: Bacteria > Bacteroidota > Bacteroidia > Flavobacteriales > Flavobacteriaceae > Pseudalgibacter. Next base: position 2,840 of record CAXBNH010000121.1, on the reverse strand, counting down.
TTTTCATAAAAGATTGAAGCGCGGAAATTATAACCTTATTGCTGCGCCATTGGCTATTAAGATTGATCCAAGATTTATATTTAAGTTAATAAAAGTCTGTATTTCAAATAAAATAAATTTAATCCATCTTCACGACCCAACTGCACTTACATTAACCGTGATTGCCGATAGGATTTATGGAAAATTACCTGATTTTGTGTATGGTAAAAAAACATCTTTTCCCATAAAAAGCAGGAAATCCACCCTATTTAAATACAATTACAAAAAAATACAAAAGTACATTTGTGTTTCTAAAGCCGTGGAAAAAGTGACTGCGGAAAGTATAGAGGACACCTCCAAAATAATGACCATTTATAATGGCATTCGGTTTAACAATAAAAATGCCGATACTGATTTTTTATTAAAAGATAAATTCAATATTCCAATGGACAAAACCATTGTCGGTAATATAGGCAACCACATTCGGGCTAAAAATCTACTTACTTTTATAGATGTTATAAATGATATTGTAAACACCAAAAACATAAAAGATTTTCATTTTGTACAGATTGGTAGTTTTACTGACAGAACCCCAATGTATCTTGAAAAAATAAAAGAATTCAACTTGGAAGATTACATAAGTTTCACAGGATTCATTGATAATGCATCAATCTTCATCCCTCAATTTGACATGTTTCTGCTAACATCCCAATCCGAAGGTTTGCCACAAGTTATCAACGAAGCTTTTTATTTTAAAGTCCCAGTAGTATCTACCAATCCCGGTGGTATTCCTGAAATTATAAAAAATGGCATAAACGGTTTTATTTCAGAAGTGAATGATTTTAAAGAGTTATCAAATAATCTGGTTAAATTGAATTTAAATAAAGACTTAAAAAATCAATTTATTCAAAAATCGCATGCACAGATTATAGAAGGTTTTTCATCTACAATCATGGCAAAAAAAACACTTGAAGTCTATAAATCATTAATCAAAAACAGTTAATTAGTTTAAAAAACTAAACTATACCTTATGCATACCGAAATCAACAAAGCCCTTAACAAATTAAAAAACGGCGGCCTCATACTATACCCCACAGATACAGTTTGGGGCATTGGTTGCGATGCCTCCAACCCCGAAGCTGTTGAAAAAATATACAAACTGAAACAACGCTCAGATTCCAAAGCACTTATTTGTTTGGTGGCCGATGATAGAATGCTGAAAAAATATATAAAGGAAATACCAAGAGCGGCTTTTAATATTATTGATATTACAGACACGCCAACCACTATTATTTATGATGAAGCACAAAATTTGGCATCTAATTTAATTGCTGAAGATGGCACTATTGCCATCCGCATTCCCGATGATGATTGTTTTCAATTGTGCCGAAAATTCAATGGTGCCATTGTTTCTACCTCGGCCAATATTAGCGGCGAACCTACACCAAAATCCTTTAAAGAAATATCTCAAGCTATTATAAAAGGTGTGGACTATATTGTAAATTTGCACCGTGAAAAAATTTGCTCAAAACCATCGGCTATTATTAAATTAAGCAATGATGGAGTTGTGAAGGTTATAAGGGCTTAAATAAAGACACGAATACACGAATATTTATGTCTAACATTCTATATAAAGATGAGAGCTGCTCTATAGTTGGTGTGCTGTTTGAGGTTTATAAATAACCTAGGGAGTGGTTTTTCTGAAATAGTACATAAAGACGCAATTGAATACGAGTTTAAAAAACTAAATATTCCATTTCAAAGAGAAAAAGAATACAGTGTTTCATATAAGGATATTATACTAAAACATAAATTCTATGCAGATTTTGTGGTTTTTGATAAAATTATATTAGAAATAAAATCAGTTGAAAATATATATGACAAAAACATTGCTCAATGCTTAAATTATTTAAAAGTATCGGATTGTAAACTAGCAATAACTGCTAATTTTTACAAAGATTTATTAGACCATAAAAGAATAATTTTATAAAAAACAATTCGTGTATTCGTGGCAAAAAAAAATATGAATTACAAACAAGCACTAAAGCATCCCATATTTAAAATCATTTCAAAATCTGCTAAAGAACTAAATTTAGACAGTTACGTGATTGGTGGTTTTGTACGCGATTTTATATTGAGACGCGGGACAGCCAAAGATATTGATGTAGTTGCTATTGGTAGCGGTATTGCATTGGCCAAACAAGTGGCTAAAAACCTGCCCAACAAACCCAAGGTTCAGATTTTTAAAACCTATGGCACCGCCATGCTTCGGTATGAAGGCATTGAAATAGAATTTGTTGGCGCAAGAAAAGAATCTTATAATGAAGATAGCAGAAACCCAATAGTGGAAAACGGCACACTGGAAGACGACCAAAACAGACGGGATTTTACCATAAACGCACTTGCTTTAAATTTAAGCGAAAGCCATTTTGGAGATTTATTAGACCCCTTTAATGGCGTTTCAGATATAGAGAACAAAATCATCCGTACGCCATTAAACCCAGATGTTACTTATAGTGACGATCCATTGCGGATGCTTCGTGCCATTCGGTTTGCTACACAACTTGGTTTTATTATTGAAGAAAAATCGTTGCGAGCTATTTCTAAAAATAATTATAGAATAGAGATCATAACAAAAGAACGCGTTGTGGTTGAACTTAACAAAATCTTGGAAAGTAGGGCACCTTCTGTTGGCTTTTTATTGCTTGAAGAAACAGGGTTACTCGATTATATTTTACCAGAATTAACAGCACTTAAAGGCATTGATGAAGTGGACGGCCAACGCCATAAAGACAATTTTTATCATACCTTGGAAGTGGTGGACAACATTTCAAAAAACACCGAAGATGTTTGGCTACGTT
>CAXBNH010000120.1:0-8437 GCA_963976905.1 uncultured Algibacter sp. | reverse complement strand
CCACTTCAAAAGCGATATGATGTATACCCTCTCCCTTTTTTTCAATAAATTTTGCAATAGGGCTGTCAGAGCTTGTCGCCTCCAATAGTTCTATTTTACTATTTCCTATTTTGAAAAAAGACATGTTTACACCTTCACTAACAACCGTTGCTTCTTTATAATGTGGTATTCCTAAAAGTTTTTCAAACAAGACATTTGAAGATTTTAAGCTTCTAACGGCAATACCTATATGTTCAATTTTATTCATCAAATAGTATTTTTGTCATTTCCGCAAAGGCTGAAAATCTTATTGATTTCTCTCAAATCGTTTTATGATCTGACATAGAATCTTATCCAATCTTTTCAACTCAAGCCATGTATTTTACTTAAAACTAATACAAAAAGTAACATAATCCTTAAATATCCGTTATTTTTGCATCCTAAACCTTTAAAGCTATGGAAGCATGAGTAATGTTGAAGAAAGTCAAAGACAAAAAAAAATAGCATCAGTACTGCAAAACGATTTGGCAGAAGTGCTTCAAAAAGCCGCTACCGAAGGTGGTATGCGCGGTGTTTTAATATCGGTTTCCAAGGTTAAAGTTACGGTAGATTTGTCTGTGGCAAAGGTACATTTAAGCATTTTTCCAAACGATAAAGGTGCTGAACTTTTACAAGGCATCAAATCAAACACCCCATTGATCAAGCATGAAATTGCACAGCGCACCAAACAACAACTGCGACGCATGCCTAATTTAGAATTTTTTATCGATGATTCTTTGGAATATATTGACCAAATAGACAAATCATTAAAAGGAAAGGAAAACCCACTAAAAGACGCTTCCCTGTTGGACAAACGTAAAAAATCTTAAGTGAATTTTGCGCTGTACATAGCCAAACGATATTTGCGCTCCAAAAGCAGCAACAATGCTATTAATTTTATAACCATTATTGCAGCCGTAGGTGTGGTGCTGGGCGCAGCATCCCTTTTTATTGTACTTTCCGGTTTTGCGGGTTTAAAGGATTTTACCCTTAAATTTTCAAACATTGTGGACCCCGATTTAAAGGCCGAAACCGCTGTTGGAAAATCTTTTACCGTTAGTGAAGACGCCCTAAACAAATTAGATGCTTTAGATGCCATTGCATTTTACTCCAAAGTCATTGAAGAGCGTGTGGTCATTAGCTCTGACAACAAAAATAGTTTGGCAAAAATAAAAGGTGTGGACGAGCAGTTTGAAAACGTGAACGATATGGATGCGGTTATTGTTCAAGGCAGCTGGTTTACCCAAGGCACCAACCAAACCGTTATTGGCTGGGGCATTTCAAGACACCTATCTTATGGCGTGTTGGACTTTTCTAAATCTGCCAATATTTATGTTCCAAAACCTGGAAAAGGTCAAATTAGCTCAATACAAAATGTGTTTAATACCGTAAAGACCGTTAACGTTGGTATTTTTGATATCAATGAAACCTTAAACGACACCTATATTTATGCGCCTATTGACATGGTTCAGCATCTTTTAAATTATAAATTCAATCAAATATCATCCATCGAATTCAAACTGAAAGAAGATGCCAATGAAACCACAGCAAAAAATGATATCCAAACTATTTTAGGAGATGACGTGGTTGTAAAAAACAGGATCCAACTAAACGACAAACTTTATAAAATGCTGAATACGGAAAACCTTGCGGTATATTTAATATTCACATTGGTTTTAATCATTGCGTTATTCAATGTTATTGGGTCTATTATCATGATGATTTTAGATAAAAAGAAAACGCTCAACACGCTTTTCAACATGGGCGCGACTATAAAAGACATCCGGAGGATTTTCTTTTTTCAAGGTGCTATCATGAGTGTGGTTGGTGGACTTTTAGGTATTTTAATTGGAACTTTATTCACATTAAACCAACTTTACGGCCCCGATTTGCTTAAAATTTACATCACACCGTCATTGCCTTATCCCGTAACGCTTCAAACAGAAAATTTCTTTATTGTTTTTGCAACTATTTCGATATTGGGCATTATCGCTTCCAAAATAGCTACGGCACGGATTACAAAAACTTTAGTTGAGGATTATTGATTGAAAAACTATTCCTCAATTCAATTTTTATCGAGGTTTGCCTTAAAATTATCTTTCCCGTAAAATCGTGAATATAAATATTTCACTACTCACTTCCCGATAATAACAAATTACATTGATAAATGGCAATGCTTCAAAATTTTAGAATGAAATACCTGTGAAAATCCGTGTCCAAAAAATTACTCCGTAAACTGATACCCCCCAAAGACCTCAAGCACCTCATCAAAAGCCGCAAACACATCTTCTGGGCTGTCGCTGGTTACCATTTTGGTACGGTATTCCTTAAAGTGCGGAATCCCTTTAAAATAATTGGTGTAATGCCTTCGGGTTTCAAAAACGCCTAAAATCTCGCCTTTCCAGTCAATCGCCATTTGCAAGTGTTTGCGGGCGGCTTCAACCCTTTCTTCTAAACTTATAGGCTCTAAATGTTCGCCTGTTTTAAAAAAATGTTTTACCTGCTTAAAAAACCAAGGATTACCAATACTGGCACGCCCAATCATGGCACCATCCAGTCCGTAACTGTCACGCATTTCCATGGCACGTTCGGGGGTGTCGATATCGCCATTTCCAAATATAGGGATATGCATTCTGGGGTTGTTTTTTACAGCGGCAATAGGTTTCCAATCGGCATTGCCTTTATACATTTGGGCTCTTGTTCTACCATGAATGGCAATGGCTTTGCAGCCCACATCCTGCAAACGCTCGGCAACCTCAACAATCCTAATAGAGTCGTGGTCCCATCCCAAACGGGTCTTTACGGTAATAGGGATGTTGGTGCGCTTTACCATTTCAGCGGTAAGCTGTTCCATTAAGCACACATCTTTTAAAATGCCTGCACCGGCACCTTTGCTCACTACTTTTTTTACTGGACACCCAAAATTGATATCAATAATATCTGGTTTTGACTTTTCGACAATATCAATGGTTTGTAACATGCTTTCCAAATTGGCACCAAAAATCTGGATACCAACGGGGCGTTCCTTTTCATAAATATCCAATTTCATAACGCTTTTGGCGGCATCACGAATCAGCCCTTCACTTGAAATAAATTCGGTATAAACCACATCGGCACCCTGCTCTTTACAAAGCGCACGAAACGGCGGATCGCTCACATCTTCCATTGGCGCTAAAAGCAATGGAAAATCAGGAAGTTCTATGTTGTGTATTTTTACCAAACCATTTTTAATTTGCTGCAAAATTACTGCTTTTTCTTTAAAGACCCCTTAGGTTTTAAAAACCTAAGGGGTCTGAATAAAAAATAATCTATATTTATAAAAAAAAATCACCCATTGCAAATCCCTTTTGAACCCACACTTTTCGGCTACCAAATAATAGCCACCTTGTTTTAGAATATCTCGCTTTTTTTGTGGCATTCAGATACTACCTGTTTTTACGTCGAAAAAACAATGATGCCATTTCTTCAAACCACAGATTATCCATTATTCTGGGCGCAGCTTTGGGCGCGCTCATTGGTTCTCGATTTATTGGGTTTTTAGAAAATCCTTTAGTGTCTTTTTCGCAAGAAAACCTCATCCAACTATTGAACACCAAAACCATTATGGGCGGACTTTTTGGTGGCTTGCTGGGCGTAGAACTTTCAAAAAAGCACATGGGCGAAACCCAGTCTTCGGGCGATTTATTTACGTTCCCCATCATCTTAGGTATTTTTATTGGAAGGATTGGTTGCTTTCTTTCGGGAACCAACGAGTTTACTTATGGCAAAGAAACCGTAACTTTTTTCGGGATGGATTTAGGTGATGGCATTATGCGACACCCTCTGGCTCTATATGAATTATTGTTTTTAACAATGTTATTTTTCAGCTTAAAAAAAATCCAGAAAACAATAGCTTTACAAAACGGCGACCTCTTTAAATGGTTTATGGTGTTCTATTTTTCATTTCGCTTTTGTATCGAATTTTTTAAACCCAATGTATTTTATATATTCGGACTAAGCACAATTCAAATATTATGTTTAATTTGTTTGCTTTATTACCGTAAATTCATCTTTCAAAATATCAAAAATGCCCGTTAGAAACTATACCTATTATGATTTCACTTTAAGCTTATGCCCAGAATGTTTAAAACGAGTAGATGCTAAAATCGTATTTGAAAACGGAAACGTTTACATGCTAAAACGCTGTAACGAACACGGCAATTCCAAAGTACTTATTGCCGATGATATTGAATATTACAAGAACATACGCAACTACAATAAACCCAGCGAAACGCCTTATACGTTCAACACCAAAACCCATTATGGCTGTCCGTACGATTGTGGGTTGTGCCCAGACCACGAACAGCACAGTTGTTTAACGGTTGTTGAAGTGACTGACCGCTGCAACTTGGCCTGCCCAACCTGTTATGCAGGTTCATCACCCACTTACGGGAGGCATCGCACTTTAGAGGAAGTTAAAACCATGCTGGACACCATTGTAAAAAACGAAAAAGAACCCGATGTGGTTCAGATTTCTGGCGGCGAACCCACCATCCATCCACAATTTTGGAAAATTTTGGATTATGCAAAAACGCTTCCTATTAGGCATTTGATGTTGAATACCAACGGTATTAAAATTGCAAGAGATATCGCTTTCGCGGAAAAACTGAAAACCTATTCTCCAGATTTTGAAATCTATTTGCAATTTGATTCGTTTGAGAATAGCGTGTTGCACGAATTAAGAGGTGCCGACTTGAACAACATCCGTAAACAAGCCATTGAAAATTTAAACACCGTAAACCTTTCAACAACTTTGGTGGTTACGCTTCAAAAAGGGTTGAACGACCACGAAATAGGAAAAATCATCGACTATGCTTTAAAACAAAAATGTGTGCGTGGCGTCACTTTTCAACCCACCCAAATTGCGGGGCGGTTGGAAAATTTCAATCCAGAAACCGATCGCATGACGCTTACCGAGGTACGACGAAAAATATTGGAGCAATCCCCCATTTTTAACGCAGATGATTTGCTTCCTGTACCTTGTAACCCCGATGCTTTGGTTATGGGCTATGCCTTAAAGTTGGATAGTGATGTGTTTCCGTTAACACGCTACATCAACCCAAATGATTTATTGGACAACAGTAAAAACACGATTATTTACGAACAGGATTCGCAATTGCAAGAAAAAATGATTGAACTTTTTAGTACCGGAAATTCGGTTGAAGTGGCTGAAGAAAACCTAAAATCCATTATGTGCTGTTTGCCAAATATTGATGCTCCAGAATTAGGGTATGATAATTTATTTAGAGTGATTATTATGCAGTTTATAGATGCTTATAACTTTGATGTTAGAGCCATTAAAAAATCATGTGTGCATATTGTGGATAAAGACAATAAAATCATCCCTTTTGAAACCATGAACCTGTTTTATAGGGATGATAAAAAAGAACGCTTGGAACAACTAAGAAATAGCCTGACATGAAAAATTTAATCCTAGAAGGAGGGAATTATGACGCCCTATTATATTTAATTTTGGCCATCATGTTCGGCCCTGCCATTTTATTGGCCATTATTGGTTTTGCCGTTAAGAAAAGTAATAAAAAAGCCGCCAAAGTGTTATTTATTTTGGCCGTAGTTTATGTTTTAATAAGTCTTGGTTTATGTGGCGGTATGATGCTATGATTTGATAAAAATGAACCGCTTCAAAAGTTTATTTTATTTTTCAACCGTATAATACGTTTTTACTACCACAGGAATACCGGCTGCCGTAATGCCTTCCAAACTGATTTTTACGCGCGTTTCAACCGCACTATTGTAATAGGTGTTTTGAGACTCACCTGTTTCATCTGGAAATACATACGGATTCCAATACAATGTGTTTCGTATCGCATTACTATTATCCATTTCGAAAGATGGTTTTTCTAAATCTGGCGAATAAAATTGGCGTGCGTCATAAAACCCTTCTATTTCTTGTGCTATAGAATGAAATACGGTTTTAGTTGATGTACTAATAACACCTTCTTTTGAGTAAATTAATATCACACCATTTCCTCCTCTGCCCCCAAATATAGCGGCACTTGGCCCTTTAAAAGCCTCTATTTTTGCAATATCATCAACATTGATACTTCCCAAGTTTGATGCATCCCATTCCATACCGTCAATCATAATATATGCGGGTCTGCCAGCATATCGAGCAAACGAAACATTGCCCCCAAAGGCGGTAACACCAGGTATAGCAAATTGAATAAGTTGGTAAACATCTGAAAAATGCTGTGTGTTTTCATCTACAACAAACGTATTATCTGCAGTTCCATATAAACTAGTAGGCCCTTCTTCTTTCTTTTTTGCGTTAATGACAACTTCATCCAATACATTTTCTGGCAAAACCCCAAATAGGACATGTTTTTTATACATGGCTTCTTTTATGGTATTGATTTCTGGCGAATATTGAATACCATCGCTTTTAAAATCAACAGCCATGGCTGGTTGATGAAGTGAATCTAACACAAACATACCACGGTTTTTCCCTTTTTCGTTTTGGGTATTTAGTAACATAGTGGTCTTGCCCATAAACATCATATCTTCAAATTTAAATCTGCCGTTAGCATCGGTTACGCTAAAAAGCATATTTGTTTTTCCTTTATTAAACAGGGCTAAAGTAACACTACTGTTTTCTTTCGGCTTGCTTCCAAAAAGTTGTTTTACAGTACCTCTAACACTCATGCCTTTTTCAACATGATACCTTAGGCTATCCTGAGCTTTTGGCATTTGTTTCCATAAAAAATCACGCCAACCCTGCGTTAAAAGCAACAAATCCAAATAATTTAACCTATTCGGGTTGCTGGTGTCAAAATAATACCCTGGATTGTGTACGCGGCCTCTAATATCAGATTCCATCAAAAAATAAGAGCAAATGTTAGTTCCATAATCGTTTGTTGCTTCTTTGCCATTCATATCAGTACTGCTTAGTGAATAACTAGCAGGCACTGGATTTCCTGTTTTAGTCTTGGACGACACATGTACAGTTACTTTTTCATTGGGTTTATAAGATTTTTTATCAGTGCTTAGGCTAACTTCTAAATCATGTTCTTTTTCAATATAAATCAATCGTTCGCTTTGGGGCCGTATATTTGCATCATATAAAGTGACTTGACTGATGCCTTCAGGAAAATCGGTTTTGGGCAATTCAAAGGATACCGTCGTATTTTTTATGGGTTGCGTCCCTTCAAAGTAAGAAATACCTCTAGTAGTACATGTTATCGTAATTGGTGCATCAAGGTTTTTCGCCAGCGTTTCTTGATTTGTTTTAATGGTTATAATATCTCTATCCTTAACTTTTTTTGAACTTAGCAAATAACCCTGGGCATTGGCCTTAGGAAGTTCAACCTCTATTTGGTCGCCATTTGTTGTGGTAATTTTGGCATGATAGGTTTTTCCTTTTATAGGCTTAAGTTTAAATCGCCCCATACCATCATGAATGCTTATTATCAAGTTTTGGAATTCCCCGTCAGAATCTGAAACCCTACCTTCTACTGCTATTGGATTCCCTTTGTTATCAACAGCCTTAAAAGCTACAATACTTGAAACGTTTTCAATTAACGAACCACCTTCTGGAAAAAATTGCACACTAAATTTAGGGAGCGCTTCTTCAAAATCGACTTTATCTTTTGCAATAGATTTTAATTTATTTGATGTTTCATTTTTATCTGTTAGCGTTTCAAAAACATCTAAAATTTCAATGTCTTTTTTAAAAACAAAATCATCTCCAAAATTCCGATTCCAGTTGGTATAAGCCCGTATTTGATAGGTGCCTGCTTTTACCCCAACAGAATCTGTTAATTTAAAATCGCCATGCCCGATGCCTCCTTCTAATCGTGTTTTATTTCGTGAAATTATTTTAGAATCGGGCGAAATTAATTCTACATACAAAATGTTACTATGGTTAAAAAGCAAATTGTTGTAAGCATAGACCGAATACGCTTTATACCATAAATCTTCACCTAGAGTATAACAAGATCGATCGGTGTGTATATACGTTTTTTCTACCTCTGGAATAGATTTTTTCTCTTGGGCACATAATACCGTAGTGACAACTATATAAACCAGAAAGCATTCTAACATTTGTTTTACCATACTGTTTGTAAAGATTTAAAATTTATGGGCAATGGACGAAATACAAAAGATAAGACTTCAAAAATATGCAAAAGTTTCATTTTTATACAAAAAATAAGACATTCCTTACTTCTACATGTATGGATTATAAAAATAATATGCTCTTAGCGTCAACAGATTCATATAATTTAAAGATATACAAGCTTAAAACATATATATTTGCAAATCTTTTTTATAAAGATTATTGACTATGAAAAACATTAGGAATTTTTGCATCATTGCACATATAGATCACGGTAAAAGTACGCTTGCAGACCGTTTGTTGGAT
>CAXBNH010000119.1:0-8549 GCA_963976905.1 uncultured Algibacter sp. | reverse complement strand
CAAGCGAGTAACTTTAGCCGCCTTATAGGCGGAAATCAAATCTACCAGCTTACAGATGGTAGTAGTTTAATTTAGCTGATATCCCTTTGGCAAACGGCATTTTAAGAGTGGATAAAAACAACAGCGATAAATCAATTTCCATGCGATTGGGGCATTATGCGTTACCTAAATTGGATAAGGATATTGTTACCACGAAAAAGAAAGTAAAAGGTTATGAAGTGACTATTATCGATAACGGCAAATATCAATTGGCGATCGTACCACTTTTAGGTTGGGACAAATCTGAAGTTGTATCTGCTAAAGGCCTAAATTCTGAAAGCGAAGAGAGTACTGTAATCAATGTTGTTGCAAATACATCAACTGAAAATGAATCTAATATTTACGCCACTTTGATGCTTTGGAAAAAATCTGATAAAAAATGGAAGAAAAGAGAGTTACTTTCTGTAAAAAATATTGAACTATCAAAAGATTCAAATCGTGTTTCTATATCTTTTGAAGATAATAAAAAGAAAGTAGTAAGCTATAATTAGATTGGATTATCCATTGGACAAATACAAATCAAGAAAGATTAATATCTCCAGATGGCACCTATCCGCCAATGGGCATATTGTTTGGTGCTTTTTCAATTGTTATTGTAAATAGCACAAAGGATAGGGATAGGATAGGTTAAGAAATCAATACAGAGCAAGTACGTTCTGCACTTTACGCCAGAATTCACGACTAAATAAATGAACCAGAGACTTTTGATGAAAACGGTGTTTACAATCTAAAAAAATAATATTTTATATTTTTGAAATGAGTCCAAACCCAGACCATGAAGTTGCCACATTTTAAAAGGCATTAAAAAGGTCAACAATAGTTTGCTTTTTTACAGGTACAAATAGAAATTCCTATTAAATTTTACAGATATAAATAAGATTCTGTATTTTAGGCGATATAATACCTTAAAAAAAGTGCTTAATAGAGAAACTTTTAAAGACTTATTTAATGCCCTATATCCTAGGCTCGTTTCTTATAGCTTCAAATATGTGAAAAATGAATTTGCAGCAGAAGAGGTTGTGGAGGATTGTTTGGTCACATTATGGGAAAAACGTGAAGATTTAGCACATATTGATGATATAAAGCCATATTTATATACTATGGTAAGAAATGCTTCTTTCAAATATCTGGAAAAAAAGAAAAGAGTGATTTCGCTAGATCAAAAGCACCATGACTCAGCTGTAATGATTGAACAAGATATTATAGAAGAAGAGGTGCATGCCGTTATTTTATATCAAGCATTGGAGACGTTGCCCCCCAAATGCAGAAAAGTTTTTGAGCTATCTTGTTTAAAAGGTTTAAAATATAAAGATATTGCCAAAGATCTTGATATTTCTCTAAATACCGTAAAGTCACAACGTTCAAGAGCTATAGAACTGCTCAAGAAACAATTAAAAAACAATCCGTTTTTATTGTTGTTTCTTTCTTCATTATAACAATTTCACTTGTATTGGTTTCATTCTAACTTTATTGCCATTAACTACCGCAACTTTATTGATTCGTTAAAAAACACCAATAAACGGCCTATTGATAAATTATTGTAAAGTATAGGTAAATCAGTCAATTTGATGTTTTTTAGGTATAGAATAAAAAAAATAAATGTTAAAGTTGTTTTTTTTTCCACCCTTTTTTAATTACAACGGCTTATATAGATATAACAAAAGGGTAACAATTAAATAAAACCTTTTTCAATAAAAATCATGTCAGATACAAATCAAAAATTTTATACAGCAAAATTGATTATAAAATCAGTTTTAGGTACACTTTCAAATCAAGAACATATTGATTTTGAAAAATGGCTAAGCATTCCAGGAAATAAAGAATTTTATCATAGGATTTTAAAGGAAGAAAATTTTGAACACAAAATAAGTCTATTTGAAAATTTAGATAAAGATACTGCCTACTCAAAAATAATTAAAAGAATAGAGGATAAGCAACAAACAATAAAACAAAAGCCGTTAGTTGCCCTTAGGCCTATATATAAATATGCAGCTGCTGCCATATTGCTGATTTCGGCAGGTTATTACAGTATTTCATATTTTTCTTCTAAACCATCTACTGAAATAAATAATTCAATTGTTTTAGACTTAGAGCCAGGCTATGATAAAGCCACGCTTGTTTTAGAAGACGGAACAGAAGTGGATCTTGAAAAAAATGAGTTTGTGAAAGCGCAAACTTTAGCAGAAGTTAAAAATCAAGATAACGCTTTGGTTTATCTGCCAAATGGAAAAAGCAATCCTACAAGATCTCCAAAAAAGATAGGTGAAAACACGCTGTTTGTTCCACGCGGAGGCATATACAAGCTTATTTTGCCAGATGGCTCTAAAGTATGGTTGAACTCATCTTCATCTTTAAAATATCCAACTTCATTTGAAGGCAACAAAAGAATTGTTGAATTATCTGGCGAGGCTTATTTTGAAGTCAAGAAAGATGCCAGTAAAAGTTTTATTGTAAAAACTAAGATGAGGGATATTTCGGTTTTAGGGACCTCATTTAATGTTTCTGCATATAATGATGATGCTTTTTTTGCAGCAACCTTGGCAGAGGGTAAAATAAAACTTGTAGGAGATCAACAGAAAGAAGTTTATTTAAAACCGGGAGAACAGGCTGTTGTTGGCAAAAAAGATTTAAGCACCGTTCAGGTTAAAAATGTGAACCCTCAAGTTTATTCTGCATGGAAAGACGGTACTTTTTTCTTTGAGAATATGAACCTTGATAATATTTTAAGAAAAGTTGGAAGATGGTATAATTTTAAAACAGATTTTTCTGATGTTCAGCTTAGTGAAATAACATTTACAGGGCTAGCTTCTAAAGAATTTCCAGCAAAACTTTTATTAGATAGAATAAGTAAATCAGCAAACGTTACCTATGAAATAATCCAAAACACAGAAAATAATGAAGAATACCTAGTTAAAATTTCAAGAAAAGATCCATAAGAAAACGGGAAATGCGTCAACATTTCCCGATAAAAATTCTTAGTAGCTAATCCTTGTGTCATCAGTAATTAACCAAACTAAAAAGTAAAAATATGGAAAAAAAATTATCGGCTATAAATTATAGTCATGTTAAACGATTAAAAGATCAAATACTTTGGATAATGAAAAAAAGTTTAATTGTATTTTGTATACTTTTTTTAAGCACTTCAAGTTTTGCTTATTCCCAAAAGCTTTCTTTAAAACTTGGTGAAGTCACTTTAGGGCAGGCCTTTAAGGCTATCACAGAACAAACAGATGTAAATTTCTTTTACAGTGATGATGAACTGGATGCAAATAAACTAGTAATAGCAGATTTTGTTAACATTGATATAGTTACAGCTACTATGCAACTAGTGGGATCTGGTTATAGCGTCCAAAAAGATGATGAAAATGTCATTCTTATTTCTCCGATAAAGGATAAACAAGTTTACAGCAAATCAGAATTATTGCAAACAACTGTTACAGGAAAAGTGATAGATGATACAGGTATGCCACTGCCAGGAGCATCTGTTTTGGTAAAAGGAACCTCTGTAGGTGTGGTCACAGGTTTTGATGGGGATTACAGTATTGTTTTGCCAAACGGAGCGAACACGCTTGTGTTTTCATTTTTAGGGTTTATTACCCAAGAAGTAGCTATTGATAACCAAACAAACATTAACGTTACCTTACTAACGGATACAGCCACATTAAACGAAATTGTGATCGTTGGTTATGGTACCCAAAGAAAGAAAGATATTGCAGGGGCCATATCTACGGTTAAAGGCGAGGAATTGGTGTTATCATCCTCACCATCGGTTGGCGACGTGCTGAGAGGGAAAGTTTCTGGTTTACAAATTACCCAAAATAGTGCACAACCGGGCGGTGGTTTGGATATTCAAATTAGAGGGGCTGGATCTATAAACGCATCCAACGATCCTTTGGTAGTTGTGGATGGGTTTCCTATTACCGAATTTCAACAACCTGCCACAGGAAATAGATATAGTGGTGGTACGCAAAGTATCTTGAATTCCTTCAACCCAAATGATATTGAATCCATATCAGTATTAAAAGATGCGAGTGCAACATCCATTTATGGAGCAAGAGCTGCAAACGGGGTTATTTTGATAACTACCAAAAAAGGGGTATCTGGAAAAGTTCAAGTGGACTATTCCGCTTCCTATTCATATCAAGCCTACAACGATAGTTTTGATATATTGAGTTTGCAGGAATGGATGCAATTAAGAAACGATGCAGCATTGGAAAATTGGAAATTTCAAAACAGGGTAACCCCTTATGCTAGTGGAAATGTAAGCAGCAGAACTTTGGAAGAAGCTATTGCAAACCCTGTAAATGGTGTGGCGTTTTCAAGATTTTATTCCGATGACCAAATAAACAATGCAGGACAAGGCACCAATTGGTTAGATCTTGTAACTAGAGATGGTAGTACACAACAGCACAACCTTTCTTTAAGAGGTGGTACTGAATCAACAAAATACTATTTGTCAGGTAACTTATATCAACAAGATGGTGTATTAAAAAATTCAGCTTTTGATAGAGCTTCACTAAGATTCAATTTAGATCAAAAATTGACCGACTTTTTAACTGTTGGTATGAATTTTACAATGAGCAAGATCAATAATGAAAATAGCCAATTGGGTGGAGATCGTTATGAAAATTCTGGAATTATCAGATCGGCTTTACAGTATGGGCCACATATTCAGGCTATTGATGAGTTTGGTAATTACCCAATCAATCCAGATAATGCACAGGAGCCTAATCCGTATTCATTACTTACCATAACAGATCAAGGTGTTATTGATAGAACGCTAACCAATTTTTTTATGGAAGTTAAACCAATAAAGGGTTTAGTAGCTAGGTTTCAGGCAGGTATAGATAAAGGGTACACTAGCAGGAATACCTATTTGCCAAGAACCACTTTGTGGGGTGCTTTGGAAAATGGTAGGGCAACCATAGCTAATCAGAAAAAGAATGATGAGTTGTTTGATTTTACTTTGAATTATTCTACAATAATTAATAACAACCATAGTTTGAATTTTTTGGTTGGGTATTCTAGGCAAAAATACCATTCTGAAAGCGCTTCATCAGGAAATAGTGATTTT
Source organism: uncultured Algibacter sp. (assembly GCA_963976905.1). Classification (GTDB taxonomy): domain Bacteria; phylum Bacteroidota; class Bacteroidia; order Flavobacteriales; family Flavobacteriaceae; genus Pseudalgibacter. The sequence continues at coordinate 3,436 of CAXBNH010000119.1, read as the reverse complement.
ATAACCGATACGTTTTTATGGAATAACATTAATGCAGGTGCTGGTACCAAAGTGTTGGCTTCTACAAAATATGAAGAAAATTGGGTATCTTATTTTGGTAGAATAAATTATGTTTTTAAAGATAGGTATATTTTAACATCATCAATTAGAAGAGATGGTTCCAGTAAATTTGCAAGAAATAATCAATTCGCTATTTTTCCCTCAGTGGCTCTTGGTTGGGATATTGCTGGAGAGCCTTTTATGAAAAACCTAAAAGATAATATATCGCAGTTAAAACTTAGGGTGGGTTATGGTGAAACCGGTAATGCGGATATTAGTGCCAATGCCTTTGCTGCTTATTACGCACAACCGGCCTATTTGAATCCAGATGAATCTATATTGATTGGTGTACTTCCATCCAGATTGGAAAACCCAGATTTAAAATGGGAAACCACTAAAGAAATCAATATAGGTCTTGATTTTGAACTCTTTAAAGGCATACTATCTGGATCTGTTGAAGTTTATAATAAGGAAATTTCGGATTTATTACAAGAAAAACTTATCAATTCTTACCATGAAATTAATACTGTTTGGGCAAATATCGGAAGTACCCAAAGTAAAGGTGTTGAGGTAACTTTAAATACGGTAAATGTTGATAATGAGAATTTTAAATGGAAAAGCACATTAACTTTTTCTAAATTTAAAGATAGATGGAAAGAAAGAGCCGAAGATTGGAAACCAACCATTTATCAAAGTGTTGATGACCCTATACGTGCTCAATACTCTTATTTGTCTGATGGTGTGATGCAAATAGGTGAGCTAGTGCCAGCGCAACCCGAATTATTTCCTGGACAAATAAAGGTTAAGGATGTCAATGGTTTTTCAAGAGATGGCTCTGGAAACCCAATAGTTGATAAAAATGGAAGGTTTATAGCCACAGGTGAAGCTGATGGAAGAATTGATGAAGCGGATATCGTGCTATTAGGGTCTTCAGATCCAGATTTTATAGCAGGTTTTAGTAATACCATTAGCTATAAAAACTTTGAACTCAGGTTTCATTTTAATGGCATGTTTGGTAGGGAGATAATAGATCAAACAGATCTTGCTTTAGGTGTTTCCGCGGATGGTGTTTGGCAAAATGGACGTAACGCATTACGAACTATTTATGATAGATGGACACCAGAGAATCCTACAAACTCCAGACCGGCTTCTCACTATGGCTATACCCAATATAGTGCTGGAGATTTCTTCTTGCAGGATGCTTGGTTTATCAGACTTCAAAACCTGTCATTAGCATACAGCATACCTTCCAAATGGATGGGGAAACTAATAAATAGTGCGAGTGTAAGATTAGATGCCCAAAACTTATTCCTTATTACACCATTTAAAGGTGTGGATCCTGAAACTACGGGGTATGATAGCAGATTGGAAGGGACAGATCGAGATCCTTCAAATTTGGTAGCCGCCTATCCTAACGTTAAGACTTATACCATTGGTTTAGATTTAAAATTTTAAAAAAATATTGATTATGAAAAACTTAAAACTAGTCATGTTCGGGTTATTGATAACCTTGGCATATGGATGTAATCCAGAATTGGAGGATGTAAATTCTGACGAGATAAATCCAGATCCAGCTATTTTCCCAGCATCAGAAGCCGATGTAGAGGCTTTGGTAGTAGCGGCATATTATCCTTTAAGAGGTTCTTGGTGGGATGGTATCCATACCACATCAGAAAACGGAATCATGTTTATAAATGATGCCGCTACCGAAATTCTTCAAGGAAATTTCGGCGTACAGCAACTAGCAACATTGCATAGTTATAGTCCAATAAATGAATCGGTTACAAGGTATTATGATCGGTTTTATAATAGGATAAGCTCTAACACCTTGAGTATTGAAAGACTTCAAAACTCTAGTGTTAATGACAATATAAAGAAACAAGGCATTGCAGAACTTAAATGTGCTAGGGCTTTTTTGAGCTATGAGCTTTTTGATATGTATGGGCCTATAGTTGTTGCACCGCTAGAAGTATTGCAAAATCCGCTAACAGAAACGCCATTGGCAAGACTCAGCCATGATGAGATGGTAAAATTTATTGAAGATGATTTATTGGATGCGGCTGAAGATTTACCAACGCCTGCAGATGCTGTTTACGGAAGGTTCAGCCAAGGTTTTGCAAGAATGCTATTGATCAGGCTCTATCTTCATGAAAAAAGATGGGCCGAAGTAGAAGCACAGGCAAATGCTATCATGGCTATGAATTATTATGAACTAACCCCTGATTATGTAGCGATGTTTGGCAAAGAAACACAGGCAGATAATAAAGAAATTATGTTTGCGATTCCTGCAGATTATGCTGGTACAAGTGAAAACCAATGGCAAATGATGGTGTTGCCATCAAACTATCCTGTAAGAGGCGGTTGGGCTACCATTCAAAGTTCTTGGAAATTTTATGATTCTTTTGAACCTGACGATGTTAGAAAAACAAACTTAATAGCAGAATATGTAGGAACAGATGGTGTTACTTACAACAGGGCCAATCCAGGTACTGTGATGCAGATGGGGCCACTTCCATTAAAAATAGATGAAGACTCTGCTAGAAATACATCACTAACAACCGTGGATATTATTTTATATAGGTATGCTGATGTTATTTTATCAAAAGCAGAGGCTTTAGCCAATAAAAATAATATGCCAACCCAAGAAGCCATAGACTTGGTAAATGAAATTAGGGACCGTGCAAATTTAGATCCTATTGAATTGACTGATTATTCAGATATAGATTCATTTAATACCATGATTCTTTTAGAAAGATCCCACGAGTATTGGTGTGAAAACGGGCAATACCGTGCAGATTTGATTAGACACGGCAAATACAGTAAGTATAATCAGGATTTGAATGGGATATCTAGCGAGACAGCACCATACAAAGTAGTATATCCTTTTTCACTTGAAAGGATAAGTGAAGGAAAAGGTGCTTTTAAGCAAAACCCTGGATATAATTAGTTTGTTAGTTTAGTTTTTGAAAAGAGGGCTGTCTTGATGATATGCAATCCAGCCCTTTAATTAAAAAACAGACTATAAACATATGCATAAAAACAACATTAGTATTATGGACTCTAGAAGAGATTTTATAAAAAAAGCAGCAATTGCAGGTACGGGCATAGCGTTTATGCCAACCTTTACCTTTGGTGCTAATTCAAATGTAGAAAAACTAAAAATAGGAATGATAGGTGTGGGTTTGCGAGGTACAAACCATCTGGAAAATTTATTATTAAGAGAAGATATAAACATTACGGCTATTTGTGATATAGATTCTTCGAGAACAAAATTAGCAACAGAAAAAATTACCAGTAAAGGCTATAAAAAGCCGGTGGTTTTTGGTAAAGATGATTCTGATTATAAAAATCTTTTAGCTTTGGATAACGTGGATGCTGTTATTATTGCTACACCTTG
>CAXBNH010000118.1:0-8706 GCA_963976905.1 uncultured Algibacter sp. | reverse complement strand
GAGCAGCTGATTTGTAATCAGCAGGTCGTGGGTTCGAGTCCCTCCATCGGCTCTTAAAAAACTCACTTTTGTGAGTTTTTTTTATGCTAATATTTTGGGGTTAAGTTCTATAGTATTGAAGTACTGCCTTTATTACGAAAAAATTATTAGTCAACTCTTTGGAAAACAAAAAGACCTTCAAATGAAAGGTCTTTTTGTTGTTTTTGCTTCAATTGGATTACTGTCAATTGACTTGCTCTTCCTTCTTTATTTTATCAATGAAAGATTGCAATTCCTTACCATATTTAGAGCTTTTAACTTTCGGGGTTAAGCTATTGTTGATGGTGTCTAGAAATTTTATTTGTGCATTGTATATTTCCGTAAGTGCCAAGTAAGGGGCTACTTCGCTATCTTTATTATTCAGGGCGAAATTGACGGTGTAAAGATATTTTCGTTTTACTAAGTTGTTCACTTCTTTATTGATGGTATTGATTTTTGCCGTATCACCTTCTTTTTGGGCTTCAAAATTTTCTTTTATAAGGTCTAAATTTCTACCATTAAATTTTGAGATCAATTTTTTGTATTCTTCGTATAATTTTTGCTGAGGCGTGCCATTTATTTCAGCATCAAAAGCAAAGTTTTTCAAATTTGTTTTTATTTCTGTGATGCCTTTATCTGCAAAAAAAGGAATCCTAGATTCATCACTTGAATTTTTATCTAAATATAGATAGAACATCTCGGGAGATTCAATGGTACTGTGCAATTCAAATTCGGTATTTCCATTTACAATCAAAGAATCTACAGTTACCATAGCAGTATCATTTGCTTTTTTAAGATAGATAGTGCCTTTTTTCAATCCTTTAATGGATATTTTTACAATAAGGTCATGCTTATCTTTTCCGCATGATAGAATTAAAAAAGCCAAAAGGAGTAAAGCAAATTTTTTCATATAAGATGTTCGTTTTTTTGAATCGCAAATATCTTATAATTATTTTTTAAAAGCTAAGTAGATGGTATCTAATTTCAAATGTTAATTTTTGTTAAATAATCTGCTTTTTAATGCAATTGGGTTTCTCTATTTTTAGTTTGGCATGGTGATTGTTTAGTGTATAAAAGTTGCATTCACGTTATTCGTTTATTGAGTGGTTACTTTAAACAAGTGAATTGTAATTCATATTTTGGTTGGTTAGTTAGTTAAAGAGCACCTTTTTTAGGTGCTTTTTTATTTTAAAAAAGTCTTTTTCAAATTTTTTGCATGTATTTCATCGATTATTGACGATATTTTGTCGTTAAATGTTAAAGTTAAATGTATTTCATCGATTTAATGTGTATTTAGTCGTTAGTAGTAAAATAAGAATTATATATTTGTAGGGTACTAAATAACATACTTTTTAGTTCAATGGATTAATTAATTAATATTTGCATTGTGTAGTTGATATAGAGACCCTAAATCTAGCCGCATAATATAAAAAGCAAATTGAAAAGAAACCGAGTTTGAGGGAACTCGGTTTTTTTGTGGAATAAATTTAAGGTTTGGTTTTATTTCTATATTTTAGCTTTTAAGCGATTACCATGAAATCAAATATACTTTTTTATCTCTTATTTTTTAGTGCGTATTCTTTTGCCCAATTACCACAAGGTTTTGTGTATGTGAAAACTGTTGTTCCAGATTTAGAGATTGAATTACGCTATTTTACAAACAATAATTTTGTTGGTAAACCTATTGATGGTTATGCCTCTAATAAGCTCATATTAACAGCGCAAACAACAAGCGCATTAAAAGAAGTTCAAGAGGAGTTACAGCAGCAAAATATCTGTTTAAAGGTTTATGACGGTTATAGGCCGCAACGTGCCGTAAATCATTTTATGGCATGGGCCAGAGATTTGAATGATACTATTAATAAGCAACAGTTTTACCCAGACGTTCAAAAAGGCGATTTGTTTAAAGAAGAATATATAGCGACCAGATCTGGGCATAGTAAGGGAAGCACGGTAGATTTGACTTTAATTGATGGCAATACAGGAAAACCTTTGGATATGGGAAGTGGCTACGATTTTTTTGGCCGCCAATCATGGATAGATTATGAGGGGATTACTGAAAGACAGAAACATAACAGGCAATTATTGCAAGCCATGATGCTTAAGCACGGATTTAGAAATTACCCAAGGGAATGGTGGCATTTTACTTTAATAAATGAGCCTTTCCCTAATACTTATTTTGATTTTCCGATAGAGTGATTAAGATGTTTTTTTAAGATATTCTATTTTTTTAAAACGGAGCGCGTCCCAATCGTCGTTGATATTGATTTTTCTAGTGGGTACCAGCCTATAATCCAATAAATCATCCCAAGATTTATCATTGTATAATTCAATAATATATGATTTTGAGGTTTGCTTGGGGTAGGCAATCCACAAAATGCAATCATCCTTAAGTTTTGGGAACAGCGTGAGCATTTGGTTGATAAGTTGCTGTTTGGAGGTTATAAACAGTAAAGCAAATGGCACGCAAGAGGTTTTTACCAAAGATTCCACCACATTGATTTCATAATGTTCTAAATTATTGGCAAAATCATCTGGCCGGTTCAATACCAGAATTTCTTCTTTATCTTTTAATTTTAAACGCTTAACTAATGACTTCATAATTACAAATGGATTATTGTAAAGTTAATCAATATTTAGCGTTTTTAAAAGTGTTTTTTTTAGTACCAGCGTTTCTTTTTCTTTTTAGAAGCTTCGCTTTTTCGGCCTTTTTTATGCTTGCTTTTTCCTGGGGTTTTGTGAATCTCTTTTTTGGCTTTGGGGTCTAACGGGTAAGGGTGTGTATCGTCAACATCTAATTGTAGATTAATTAATTGCTGAATGCTGGCGACATACGCTTTTTCATCTGCAGAACAAAAGGAATAAGAGTTTCCGGTATTTCCAGCCCTTGCGGTTCTGCCAATGCGGTGCACGTAGGTTTCTGGTAGGTTAGGCAAATCAAAATTGATAACAGCATCCAGATTATCAATATCAATGCCACGAGCCGCTACATCGGTGGCAATTAAGATATTGGCTTCTTTGTTTTTAAAAGTACTTAAAGCTAATTGTCTGTCCGTTTGGCTTTTATCGCCATGTAAACTCACGGCTTTATAATTATTTTTAAGCAATGTTTGCTCCAATTTATCAACGCCAAATTTTGTCCGCCTAAAAATAATAATGCTGCCTTTTATAGTATTGCGTAACAAATGTAAACACAATTCTATTTTATTGCGTTTTGGCACATAATACAAAAACTGGTTAACGTTTTTTGAAGTGGACGCGTTGGGTGCGACTTCAATACGTTCGGGCGCATTTAAAATGCTGTTTGCCAATTGCTCGACTTTGTACGGAATTGTTGCCGAAAACAATAAAACCTGTTTTTCCCGAGTGCACAAACGTTCTATTTTTTTTACATCGTCAATAAAACCCATATCCAGCATCAAATCGGCTTCATCAAGTACTAAGGTTTCAATATAATCTAAGTTGATAACATCTTGTTTGTGTAAATCGAGCAAGCGTCCTGGGGTGGCAATTAAAATATCCACGCCTTTTTTAAGCACGTCTTTTTGGGGTTCTATGGAAGCCCCTCCATAAACCACCGTGGTTCTTAGATTGGTGTAGGTGCTGTATGTTTTAAAATTGTCTTCAATTTGAATCGCCAATTCCCGTGTGGGACTTACCACCAACGCTCTTATTTTTTTGCCGCCTTTTGTGGCATCTTGCCTATCAAACAATTGTTGCAAAATAGGAAGAGCAAATGCCGCGGTTTTTCCAGTGCCTGTTTGGGCAGAGACAATTACATCTTTTTTTTCTAAAACCAACGGAATGGTTTTTTCCTGTACCAAGGTTGGGTTGTCGTAACCCGCTTCTGCAACGGCTCTTAAAAGCGGTTTGTTTAATTGTAAGTCTTTAAATGACATGTATTGAATAATTTACTGCAAAGATAGGGGAAATTGGATTGGGTTTATGGTTGAAATGAAAACGTGGGGATATTGTTTTTTGAGATGGATCAGGAAGTGTCGTTTAACTCAAAGATAAAGTTCCGTTTCAATGAATTTTATCGATTGCTAAACAAAGGTAGTCGAGAATTTTTACAAAGTCAATTAATAACAATCACAAAACCAACAGCCCAGTATCCCTCAAAAGAAGCATAGGTTTTGAAAACCAAAACAGTTCAAAATCTTCAAAATGGGTTTCATAGTCATTTTTTAATTCAGAAAAAGAGACTGATTTAGGATTATGTGGCGATAGTTTGTCGAGGGTATTCAGAAACCAATCACCTTTATCTTTTTCCATAGTGATTTCAATGGTTTCTGTATGATTATGAAAACATAATTTTAATTGATGGTTTATAAAACCTTTTTTTGTTTTGGAATGTTCGGTAACAAAGGGTTTTGTGCCCAGCCAAAGAATTTTAGCACTTGGTTTTATACTGAAATTAACCTCTGTTTCTAAGCAATTATAGATAAAATCATGTTTAATGGAAGTCTTTGGGATTTTAAAATCGAACCAATCTTGCAACGTCAGTTCAAAACCAATACCGTGCATAAAATTGTACAACGATTTTTTCAATCCGAAACTAAATTGATTGTGGTCAATGCCTGTTTTGTCTTTAAAATCCACATCATTATTGGCAAACGTAATGTTTTTATAATTGGGAATGATGTGATAATCTTCTGGGTTTTTGCCAATAGGGCTGTGCGCCGTTAAAGCAAATTGGTGCCAAAAGCCAGATTGCAGTACGCCAATTTCAAAAAGTTGGCGTACCATTTCTAGGCTATCAACTGTTTCTTGAACGGTTTGTGTCGGGTAGCCATACATCAAGTAGCAATGCACCATGATGTTGGATTCGGTAAAATTCCGGGTAACTTGCGCCACTTGCGCTACGGTTACGCCTTTATCAATCAATTTTAATAATCTATCGGAAGCTACTTCCAAGCCGCCAGAAACGGCAATGCAGCCCGAGGCTTTTAATAGCAAGCACAAATCTTTGGTAAAGTTTTTTTCAAAGCGGATGTTGGCCCACCACGTCACGGTCAGTTTTCGTTTTATGATTTCTAAAGCGAGCGCTTTCATTAATGCGGGCGGTGCGGCTTCGTCTACAAAATGAAACCCTGTTTCGTTGGTTTGTGCGATGAGTTGCTCCATGCGGTCCACCAACAATTTGGCGGCAATGGGTTCGTAAATTTTGATGTAATCTAAAGAAATATCGCAAAAGGTGCATTTGCCCCAATAGCAACCATGCGCCATGGTGAGTTTGTTCCATCGGCCATCGCTCCACAGACTGTGCATGGGGTTGGCGATTTCTATAACGGATATATATTTATTTAATAGCAAATCGGAGTAATCTGGTGTGCCGACTTCCATTTGTTTGTAATCGCTTTTTGTGCTGTTGTTTTTGTAAACGACCGTTTCGTTTTCTAACACAAAAGTGCGTTTAAACTCATTGGAATTTAGATTTTGAATATTGGAATTTAATAGCTCGATTGGTAATTCGCCATCATCCAACGTAATGAAATCAAAAAACTCAAAAACCCTAACGTCGGTTAGCGACCGCAATTCGGTATTTGGAAAACCACCACCCATCGCAATTTTAATATTGGGATAGTTGGCTTTTATAGATTGTGCACAGCGGAAGGCACTGTACAAATTCCCAGGAAATGGCACCGAAAAACATATTAATTTAGGTTGAACGGTTTGTAATCGGTCATCGAGTATTTTTAAAGTGATTTGGTCAATAAATATAGATGGCTTCTGTAAATGTTTATATAATTCGTCAAATGAATTGGCACTTTGTCCCAGTCTTTCGGCATATCGGCTGAAGCCAAAATTTGGGTCAATACATTCTATAATAAAATCAGATAAATCTTCAAGATACAAAGTCGCCAAATGCTTGGCTTTATCTTGCATGCCCATAGAACCAAACGCCCAGTCCATATCATCCAATTGACTGAATCGGGAGGCTTGTGGTAAAAAATCACTAGTGCAAATCTGCCTGGCCAAGGTTTGATTTTTTCCTTGTAAAAATTGAATCACAGCGTTTAAAGGTTGCAAATAAGCATCTCTTAACGCATAAATACGTTGGCAATTTTCTGAAACGATGCGGTTGTTTTCAAAAGCTATTTGAAACAATTCTTCAAAAGTGTCTTTTTTGAACAATTCTAAAATCACTTCAATACCCAAATCCATTTGAAAGGCATTGATGTTTTTGGTATTTAAAAAGCCTTTAAGATATGCCGTAGCGGGGTAGGGCGTGTTTAATTGGGTAAAAGGCGGGGTAATGAGCAAGAGGTCTTTCAAAATATCGTGTAAAATGGATGCACAAATATAGTTGAAAAGGAGTTAAGGATTCAAATAATCACCCGATTGGATTTGTTTTAAGTGGCTTACCGAATGGTTATAAACATACACCCAAACGGTTAAAGTTTTACCATTTTCCAAATACATAGGAACAGATTTTTTAAGATACAAGGGATGTAAATCGTTGGCACCTTCATAAGTATTCAGCACCTTAAAGGTGTTTTCAACGTCTGAAATTTTTAAAACAGTGCCATAGATTTTATCGGTTTTTGCGTCGCTTAATATGGCTGCGGGATATGCGCCCACATCATACAATTTACCGTGAATGTAACCTTTTCCTAAAAATTCAGATTGGTTTTTTAGAAACCGAGACATCGGGTTGTCAAGGGTTTGCAATAATGTGCCATATACAAAAAGGTAAGCCATACACTTAATTTAAAATGAATTTGCTGAGCTGTTCTCTTTTGTACAATGGTAAAGCGGCATTGTTTACGGTCAATTGCAATAGGTTTTGGCTCTTGGTTTTATCATATAGCAAATGGAACAACTGTGCCACTGTTAGGCTGTTTTTAGGGCGTTCTTCTAAAATGAGTGGGTCGCCAACTTCCACAAAACCTTCTTCTAAAATGCTTATGTAAGTTCCTGAAAACCCATGCTGGATAAATTTTTTAAGGATATTTTGATTGCCGAATTTAATGCCCAGTTTATAACAAGGTTCTCGCGATTGCGACACTTGCACCAAAGCGTTCCCGATGCGGTAAATATCTCCCACATACATGGCTGTTTCATCCATGTCGGCAACAGTAAGATTTTCCCCGAACATGCCCCAATTCCAATCCAAATCAGGGTAGAGGTGTTTCCAATAGGGGTAATGCACCTCAGAAAATAAATAACAGGCTTTAAAAATACCACCATGGTGTTTTCGGTCTGTAACGCTGTCATTTTTCACATCGGTTTTGCCTAAATAAACGGGATGGTTTGTGGGGGTTTTATAGATGCCCGTGGTTTCTTCTTTGCCATTCCAGAGGATGGTGGTTGGTTTTGCTATGTTGGTGGCGATGATTTTCATGCTTTTTATTGAATAAATTACCCGTTTTAATGTATGTTATTCAATTTTAATGATTGGTTTTTCTTTTAAATAACCGAGCGATTGTAGAAATGTATCAGCTTGAGAAACTGTTTTTTTGTAATTTTCAGTATTGGAATGATTAAAAAATCCGTGTTCCATGCCTTCATACAAATGAAGTTCGCAGATACTGCCTACTTTTTCCATTGTTTTTTTGTAATAATGTGCAGTTTCTACAGGGATTAAAGCATCTTTAGTGCCTAGAAATAAAATAGTTGGAGGTGCATTTTTTTTGATATTATGAAGCGGCGAAAAGTTTTTGTAAGCATCGCCTATTCTCTCATAGCCATAGCCTCCAGGGCCGTTGTCAATAACGGGGTTGAAAAGCATTAAAGCATTTGGAATACAGCTTGTTGCTAAGTTATCGGTAGTTTCATTGTAATCTTTTACCAATGCAGCTGCTGCTGCAAGCTGCCCACCAGCAGAACCTCCCGAAGCAATAACTTTGGACGTGTCAATCTGAAATTTATCAGCATGCTCCCTGATATACCTGATGGCGGATTTGGCATCTTTTAATGATTCAAAAGGCGTCGTTTTTTGTCTGTTTTTTACCCTGTAATCAACTAAAAAACAAACCAAACCTCTTTGTGAAAAATAGTTGGCATGTGGTTTAAATTGATCCATGGAGCCACCATTCCAGCCGCCACCAAAAAAGAAAACTATGGCAGGATATTTTTGTGTGGCGTCCATATTTTCAGGTTGGTAAACCGCCATGAATAATTTAGTGCTGTCAATCTGTTTGTATAGAATTTGCTCTTGGGAATAAGCCATAAAACAAGTGGCGAACAAAATTATTGACAGGAAAAAAACGTGATTTCTTTTCATCATTATTGTGCTTTAGTCATTGGTTTCTAAAAATACTACAATAAATTTTTAGTTTTTTACAATGATTCGTTTTATTTACTGAGGTGTGGTGTAATATATGAAAGTGCTTTTGTCAAATGTTTTTTAAGAATGTATTAGTAGTTTATGCTTTTTGAATTTGGTAGACTTTATGGAGCAAGATTTGAATAAAAATTAGTTTGCGTTTTATTTGTTATATAAGCATGTTATGTGCTGCCTATTTATTAGTTGTCATTCCCTTTCTTAATCCTCTTTCATTACCACTAACTACAATTATATCTTTAAATAACTTCAGATTCGTTATAGAAAGATTACTTGGCAAGCCGTTGCTATAAGATTGCCAAGTTTCATAATCACTATTTTTTCTGTAAACTCCATCCCACTGTCCAGCAAAAACTGAATTGCCATTTTTAATAACATTAAACGTATATAATTCTTTT
>CAXBNH010000117.1:0-8739 GCA_963976905.1 uncultured Algibacter sp. | reverse complement strand
GGAAATAAAAAAAGATGGCAAAAAAATATCAAAAAAATTAAGCGAGTTGAACATCGCCAACACCTATATTGTGGTGTTTTGGAGCAGCGAATGTTCCCATTGTACAGTTGAAATTCCAAGATTGCAGGCCTTTTTAAAAACAAAAGAAAAGGAATCTATAAAAGTGATTGCTGTTGGTTTGGAAGATGATGATAAACTATGGAAAGAAAAAATTAAAGAATTTCCCGAATTTATCCATGTATTGGGTTTGGACAAATGGAAAAACGACATAGGTAATAGCTATGTTGTAACCGCCACACCAACCTATTTTATTCTGAATAAAGATAAACATATCGTAGCGAAGCCTGAAAATTTTGATTTTTTGAGGGCTTTTTTTAAAAAGTGATTATTGTCATTCCTGCAAAGGCAGGAATCCATTTTGAAATGTATTAACAATCTTGTGGTTTTCTGACTTCACAAAAATGACAAACAAGTTTAGGATTACCAAGAAAACGTGTCAGAAATGATAAAAAGCATTCTCCAAATGCTCAATTTTAAAGCCTTTGCCTTCTTTTACAATGGCAATAATATCAAAGCGTACCTCAACATCTAATACATTTACATTTACATATTCATCTACGGCTTTCACTAAACGCTGGATTTGTTTGGGCTTTACAAAATCCTGTGGATTTCCAAAATCAATAGTTGAGCGGGTTTTTACTTCTACAACGGCAAGAATGTCTTTCTTTTTGGCAATAATATCCACTTCGGCCTTTTGGAAACGGTAATTGCGTTCCATGATATCGTAGCCGTTTTTTAATAGAAAATCAACGGCCAGTTGTTCGCCTTTTTTGCCGAGTTGGTTATGTTGTGCCATGGATGGGTTTAAGTGCTATATCGGTTCAAAAACAAGAACCAATTTATTAAAGTCGGCGGCACTATTGATTACCGTTCTGTAATCTTCATAATTGGCGGCTTCTATAATATTTTCACGGTAGTGTTCATCGGCAGTTATAGCCAAAAGGTTTCCATCAAGTTTATAATGCGAATCAAAAACCAACAATTCTTCCCCATCTTTAACAAACAAATTCTTTATATTAATATCATCTAGGTTTGCAACTTTATAACCTTCAGGAATCTTGATGTTAATAGTCCTGTAATAGCTTCTTGTAAATTCGTTTTCAACAGGAAGTACACGTGCTTTTTCTTGGTATAGCTGTATTTGTTTTCCTATTAATTCTCCTGCTTTAAATAAATATTTCTTGCCTGCTTTTTCAATAAATGTTTCTGAGTCAAAATCCAAAACAAATTGTATCGGTTTTACTCCAAACAATTCAGGGTCGTCATTTATTATTGTTTTGCTATTAATCGTAACATCTTCATTAATTCTTTTGGCAAACCCTTCAATTAATTCATCTCTGTCCTTATCTTTTATCAAGTTCATATAAGGCTGAAAATACATGGCATAATAGCCACTCATGGAACGGTCTAATTTTACATGGCAGTTTGATAAATTGTCTGCTTCAAAATCTATATCAAGAATCATTTTATCAACTGTTTTATCAGCTTTAATAGGATGTATGTATTTTATTTTACCCAAGCCCGATACAAAATCGCCCACTTTTACTTCTTTAATGAACAGGCCATAATTATCTGTTAAATACGCTGCTGGAAATCCGTATCTAGAGCTCATATCGGTTGGCGATAAATAGGTTTTGGGGTTGCTGAAATAGATTAAAAAATCAGTCAAAAAATTATTGGCCTCAAAGTCTTTATCAAACCTCAATTCTTGCCTATCGCTGGTAAGCACAATTTCATGTTTTATGTTTAAACTATTGAAAAGTGCAACGTACAATTTAAGTATGCCAGCTTCATTGGCCACTTTTTTGTCAATGACTTCATTCAAATCCTTAAAATTTTCGCTGCCGTCTTTTGTGATAAATACATTGGTTTTGATGAAAAATTCAAGTTTTCTAATTAAAGCTTCTTCATCCAGTTCTTTGCCTGAGGTTGCTTCTTTAATAAACTTCTTTAGGTTGCTTTGGGTTTTTCCATTCAATTCCTCATTATAGTAAGTATAGATGTTTTGGGCCACTTTGCCGTAAGACGAAATATCTTTGGAGTTATCGGCAGTATTTCTGTCCAATTTATAAATGACCGAACTTTTTGAAGCGTTGTAAGCAGCCGTTTCCTCATTATTTAACGGCTCTATGCTCGCCATTCTCATTTGCCAATGCCTTTTATCTTTTGAAAGCGTATCATTTTCAATCTCAGTGATAGTATGGTAAGTTTTAAAATTGAAGATTAAATTGTTGGGCGCATATAAATCAAATGCAACATTGTTTTTTTTGTAATCCGTTTGAAACGTTATTTGGTTGCCATTGTATCTTGGGTATCTTTTAACAACGTAGTAATACTCTATAAAACTTCCTTTTTCAATGCCTTCAAAAGCAAAGAATTTATAGTTTCTTCCGGTTTCTTCATCTTGGGCCGTTAAAATTTTAGATTCATCCAATTCTAGAATATTCCCATTTTTTGTGATGACTCTGGCTTTATTCACTTTTAATTCTGAATTTGAAGCATACGGCAAATAGACTTTATTATAATTTTCTATTTTTTCATCTGAATTCAGCCAAAAAACCTTGTGTTCAAGAAAATATTCAACGAGGCCATCTTCTTGAAAAGAAAATTCAGTAAGTATTTTGTCCTTTAAAGCGATAATGGGCTCATCGGTACCTTCTTCAATATGATATGAAGGTTTTTCATCCCAAGAATATGAGGTGTAAAATAGTTCATTTTGGGAAAAAATGACTTGAGTGATTAAGACTAAAACGAAGGTTAATTTGGTTTTTAACATACGGTGCGAATTATGATTTTTTTAATATAATGACCTCTTTAAAGGCTTTTTCTATTTTTTTTATAAGAGCATTCACCTCTTTTTGTTGGTTGAGGTTTAAACTGATAAAATTTAAACTATACTGGTGATTATAGGAAATACTGTTGTTGGCAACAGTGTAACTTATACTACTTGTTAGGTAATCGTTTGAAAAATCTACATTTTCTGGCACATATTCAATGGCATAACCTTCGGGAATATTTAGTGTGGTTGTGTAGTTGAAAAAATTAGTGTGTTCATATTCAATATCGTTTTTTCTGTCTTCTTTGGTTTTATAGGCTGACAAATCTTTTACCAAATTCAAATTAACATAAATTTCGTCACCAAGTTTTTTTGCATAATCACGGATTGTAAAATCATAATCTACAATTAGGTTTTTTTCATAATCGTATTTGTTGGTTTCCGTAAATGATTTTATCAAGAATTTGTTGTTGCCTTTTTGTAATTGGGCATTATAAAAGGCTTTTATCTTATCATCGGTCGTTTCATTTTCCAAGGCATGGAAACAGTCCATTTTATTGTATCCGGAAATTTCAACTTTCGATTTTCCTATTAAATCTTCATCAACCAAATCTATTATGGTGGCATCTATCACGGCGTTTTTAATAGCTGGTACAATAGGCACTTTTTTGATAATATAATTGGTGCCGTCTGCTATTAAAGCTTCTTTACCTTGTATAAATGATGTTGGGTAATCTATGGACACATACCTGCCTGTGGCATCCAAAAAATATGTTGTACCATCAGTTGTGTAAGATAAAATCATGTGGTTATCTACAATGGGCGTTGGCACATCATTATAATTGTAAGGGATACTTCGGGTGCCAATCCAGGTTAAATTGCCTTTGATACCTGCTATTTCCAACATTTTGTATAAAATACTGGATTTGTCTTTACAATCGCCATATTTTTTCTGAAAAACCTCATTGGCCTGTCTGGGTATAAAACCTCCAAGGGCATATTCAAAAGCAATGTATTTTATGTTTTTCTGTGTCCAATAATAAATAGCTTTAACCTTTTCAAGGTCGTTAGTTTTGTTGGCTGTAAGTTCTTCAACCACTTTTACAAGATTTTGGTCCACGTTCTCTTTGTTGATGTCTTTAACCAAAGAATAATACCAAGTGTATAAGTTGGACACGTTTTTTGCTAAATCAAAATCGGTGTCATTTGATTTATATGAAGTTATAATGGGAACAATATGAGGTAATATTTTTTTATAAGTGGGCGTGTTGGGCTCATAATCGTATTTGTCAATAGCCTTTAATTCCCATGTGTAAGTGGTGGTGTTCCTTTTTTCAACTTTGTTAAAAATGATATTTAGGGTATCTGTATTAAATGCTTTAAATGTTAGATTGATGTTTTTGTCGGCAACAATAGTTACTTTATTATTGATGATAGGCGAAAAATCGCCAAAATAAAATGGACTTAAAAAGCGGGGGTTTTTAACGTTTTCAGAATATTTTAAAACAGATTTAGATCCTTTTTTTAGGTTTGGAAAAATGAAATTCAAGGATTTTGTGTCATCGTAAAAAGATTGGTCTATTTCGTCTTTTTCCTTAAAATCGGTAACTTCAATTTTTTTGTATTTCCCATCGGAGTAGGTAAACGATGACGCTTCAACATTGTCCAATTCAAAAAAAGAGGAAAAGTTCAAGGCTTTTTTAGAGTTGTAGTTGGCGCTTTCATCTAGATATAAATCTTCTTCTAAAAATTCTTGGGTAATGTTGATGTTTTCAGCCTCCAGTTTTAATGTTACCGTGGTATGTTGATTGAGCCTGACGGATTTTGCATTGGGATATAACTTTTTATAAAGGTTATATTCTTCGGATTCCTGAGCGAAACCGTGGAGGCTTATAGCAAGTAAAATAAAAAGAAATATGCGCATTTTAGTAGGTCTCAGATTTGTAAATATCGCCATTAAAGTAAAGTTCTTTTTTTAGCAGTTTTCCTTTTTTGTTGTAGAACCTTGCTTCGCCCGTTCTCAGTCCATTTCGGTAATTGATTTCTTCTTCTAAAACTCCATTTTCATAGTAGTTTTTAGTAAGCCCTTGCAAAACGCCTATTTGGTAATTGGCTTCACTTTTTAAGTTGCCATTTTCATAGTATTGCTTATCAATACCATCATATTCATCATCTACAAACGTCATTTTATTTTCCAATTGACCAGAATAGTAATAATTGTTGTAAGCATTTACCAAATCTCCATTTTTATATTCTAGTTCCCTAGCCAGTTTGCCATTATCAAAATAGCTTTTTATTTTTGCAGTTTCATTTTGAATGGGAATCATGGGCAATTCTTTTGATTGGGTATCCAAATAGCTATAGCCTATAAGCGTGCCATGATTATAAAAGCGTATTAATTGTAATTTTTCAGAAGTATCGTAAAAAATACGTTTTCCATGCATTTCATCATTGTCATATTCGGTGCTATGGTCTATTTTTCCATTTTTATGGTAGGTAATCCATGTTCCTACCGCTTTTCCATATTCATAAAAAGAGTTACGCTTTATAGTGCCATCTTCAAAGTAATCTATATTTTTACCATTTAGGTTGCCGTTCAAAAAGTTTTTTTCACTATCAACCTTTCCATTTGGGTAATACCAAATCCATTTACCATCTTGAACACCATTGGTGTAATGGCCTTCTGCGGTTTTGTTGCCATAAAAATCATGGCTAATGTATTTGCCGTGTTTTATACCATTTATATAGTCAATAGTGACATCTGGTTTATTGTTTACGAATTGATAGGATATGATAAAATTGTTTTCTTTGGGAGCATAATTGTTTTCTCCTAAAATGGCACCAGTAACATCGTAATAAACTTCGGATAGCAAATCTCCGTATTCAAATGTATTAGTACGCTCTATTTTTCCATCTGTACTAAAAAATTGCTGAACACCATGGAATTTGCCTTTATGAAAGAAGTTAATAATCTCAAGTGTGCCGTCTATATAATAAGTGCGCCATTCTCCATGAGCCATATTGTTTTTGTACCACCCCTGTTGTTTTAATTGTCCGCTTTTATGATAGTTGGAAGAATAACCGTTTAAAGAATCATTCTTGTAGGTTGATAGGGATTTGATTTCTCCGTTGTTGTGGTACGTTTTATATGCTCCGTTTATGTTATTATCAGAATAATTGCCTTCTTCTGTCAGTACGCCATTTTGCGAGTAAAATTGCCAAAAGCCTTTTTTGCCTCCTTCAATATCATATAGTCCTTTTGATGATATATTGCCATTGGTATGGTATCCAGTAAATTGAAATTCGCCTCCTTTTTTTCGTCCTTCACTCAGTATGTCGCCTTGCTTGTTAAAATATTTATATTCAATAATTTCGCCTTTTCGGTAAACATATTCATAATACTGCTTTTCGTCAGTATCATAATATTTGTAAACACCATCAATATAACCCTTGTCATAATTATAATCGGCTTGCAATGTGCCATCTTTATAGTAAGATTTCCATGGACCATTGTAAAAATTATCAAGACTTTGCCCAATTTCATACACATTGCCATTGGGAAAATAACTTTTGTAGTCACCGTTGAGTTCTCCATTTTGATAGTTGATTTCTGACGATGTTTTTTTATTGAAAAAGTATTTTTTCTCAACACCTTCGCGTTTACCGTTTACAAAAGGAATTTCGGCATACACATTACCATTTGCATAGTATTCTGTTGCCAAGTTTTCAACCAAACCTTGTTTGTAAGGGATGTGGAATTCAAGCAATTTTTCTCCAACATCAAAAAACGATTTATAGAGCCCGTCTAATTCGCCATTTTTAAAATATTTTTTCTGAATGAGCGCACCTTTGTCGTTGTAATATTTGTATTCGCCATCTAACTCACCGTTTGTATAAGCACCAATAATAGAAGGCTTTCCGTTTTTATAAAATTGAAAATTTCCACCATTTAACGCACCGTTTTCATAGATGGCGGTTTCCTTTGTATTACCATTATGGTATAGCCAAGTCCATTTGCCAGTCCGCTCACCAGTATCATCATAAGCACCAAAAGAGGTTAATTGCCCATTTTCATTATAAAATTGCCAATGGCCAACAGAAGTTTCGCCAACCATTTTGCCCATAGCTTCGGTATAACCATCATAATAATTATACTCTACCTCTTGTTTTTTTCCATCGAACTGTACGGTATTGGTTTTTAAAATATCATACCATTTATCATAAAACACTCCAACAAAAGAGATAATATCCTTTTCATTTTGTGTTATGATTTTCTTGTATTTTTCATTTTCAATGGCATATGATAGCGTATAAATAAAACTATCAAACAGATTGTTTTCTCGAATCCAATTAAAAAAGGGAACATATTTTTTATCCCAAAAACCACCGTTGCCCTCAAAATTCTCAAGTTGGGTTATTAAGGCGTGGTTTTGATTAGTAAGTGAAATATTGATTTTATTGCCCGTATCATAATCTTTGTTTAAGGCAATTTTGTTGTTTAAAACCAAATCCATTTCTTCAAAAGCCTCATCATCCAAAGAAATTTGAATATCGGGGTTGGCTTCGTTTGAATTTTTTTCAGCCACCAAATTGTTAAGTGATTTTAAGGTATTAAAGGCGCCTTCTTCATCAAAAGACAACAACAAATACATGTTGTAGCACATCATGGCTTGAGACATGAGTTCTTGCTTATAGCATATATTACCCAATTGAAGGTGTGGGCCGGCATAGGTTGGGTTAAATGTGATGGCTTGTTGGTAGGCTTCAACGGCATCTTCAATTCTGTTCAGTTTTTCTAAAACAGTACCTTTGTTATACCATAGCAGGTAATATTTTGGATAGGTTTCCAAACCTTTATTGTAAATTTCCAAGGCAGTTTCAAAATTTTCTTTATAAATATGTGCCAAGCCTTTGTTTATGTAAAAAGACAAATTGGTATCGGCATTGTTTAGGCTCAGACCCTCATCTGTAACCTTGATGGCGTCATCATATTTTTTGGAGTTGAGCAGGTAGTACGATTTTGAAACCAAGACATGGCTATACGTAGAATCGTTTTTGTTTATTTTATTTAATATTTCAATGATCTTATCGTAATCATTAGTCTCTGAAGCTTTCGATGCTTCTATGGTTATGGCATCATAATCTATAAACGGAATTTTCTCTTGGGCTAAAACGGTACAGCAAAACAGGAAAGAAAAGGCAAAGAATACTGGTTTTTTCATTGGGAAAAATTAAAAACGTAAATGTGGGAAAAAAGTACATCATTTAATTGACTTTTAGGCCAAAAAAAGTATTTTCTTGTTGAACTACATGATTATAATGAGGAATGGGATAACTCCAAATATGTTGCATCCTGATTTGCATTTTAATTTCATCATATTGCTCTCGGGTTAACTCTTTAATGGGTTTGCTGAATTTGGCTTTTGAATCCACTTCTCTAACATCTTCATAAATGGAGTTTATAATAGCATTCATTTCTAAGAACTTGCCGTAAGTAGATTCCAAATCATAAAGGCTGAATATAGCATCGTTATTTTCAATCCAAGGTTTTACAAAGGTTTTTAAATCTTCGGATTTAATGATTTTATTGTTGAAATAAATAGTGTCTTTTTTTAAGAAGATGAATTTGGGTTCTGGATTTGTGTCCTCAAACATTGGGAAATATGGTGGAGGAAGTTGTGTATAAAGGTGAGTTGAAGAATTAGGTTTGTAATTGTCGTGCTCTTGAAAAGGAGGTAGTTTTTTTGTTAATCTTTCGTATTCATAGTAGAGTCCTATAGAATCATTGTGTTTTAGGTCAATATTTTTTACAAAACACACTTTCAATTGATTTACAATTTTCATATTATGAAGTCATCTTGACTTTTTTTGATAATAAAGAAAGGGTTGCAGAAATTTGTGTT
>CAXBNH010000116.1:0-8778 GCA_963976905.1 uncultured Algibacter sp. | reverse complement strand
CCATATTTTAAGTAAGCTAATAATATTTTTGGTGGTGCAATATAAGAATTAAACCGAATACCGCAAGCGATTTTTTGCATTTTGACTAAAAAAACACGCACTTCGTCCTATTTTTTAAACATTACACCGATGTTTTTAGTGATTTCCTGTGTTCTTTTGTGTTGTATTAACGTGCTTTTTACAAAATTATTATTGTATTTTTGAAGCAAATTTTAAAATTGTTGTAATAACGTCCCAAAAATAGCGTTATTCTTTGGCATGAAAGAAAGATTTTTACTTTTTACTTTATTCATTTCGGTTTTTGTTTTTTCGCAACAAAAAAAATATATAGTTACTTGGGATGGTTTGCAAACCATTTCAGCGGGGAGCTATGCGCTTCAAATTCCATCCTTTAATAAAGATCAGTTTGTCTATGATTTAGATAAGGGACTTTTGTTTGTGGACCAATGGAAAACATCTGGGCTTATTAATGAATCTTCTGTTTCTGTGACCAATGTATCCTATGCTTCCATATCAAAAAATGATTTGGGAGATTTGGATGTCAGTCAAATCCCTAATGAATTGCAATTTCAGCTTGAAAATACCTCGGCAAGGGATAATCAGCTGGTTCTTTTTCAACTGTCGCCCATTATAAAGGATGCTGGTGGCTTTAAAAAAGTAACGGCGTTTACTGTAAATTACAATACCAATGCCAGTAGAAGTTCATCGTTAAACAAAAACAACGCAACCAATATAATAAGTAATTCTGTATTAAGTTCAGGCGAATGGTATCGGTTTTATGTAGATACTACCGGGGTTTTTAAACTATCCAAAGGATTTTTGGAGCAATTAGGTGTCAATGTTGGGAAAGTGGACCCAAGAACTATAAAATTATATGGTCATGGCGGCGATATGCTTCCTTACCCCAATGAAGTACCCGTGCCTTTTGATGTGCCAGAAAATGCCATAAAAATTGTTGGGGAAGAAGATGGCGTTTTTGATAATAGCGATTATATTTTGTTTTATGCGAAAGGACCTAAGGGTTTTCAAGAAGAAAGCAATACCAACATCAATTGTTATACCGATAAAACCTATTATTATATTAATGTAAACGGTGGTTTAGGTAAACGTATTATCCCTTTCAATCAGCCAATAGGGGCCGTAGATATGCAAATTAGCACTTATCAAGATTATAAATTTCACGAGGTGGATAAGGAAAATATTGCTTTCTTGGGAAGGCGGTGGTTTGGCGAACGGTTTGATATTGAAAATGAAAGGACTTTTAATTTTGATTTTCCAGGTCTTGTTGCTTCAGAGCCAGTAAATTTGAAAGTGCAAGTGGCTGGCGTGTCATCATCATCTACGTCCATGCAACTTAGTGTTAACGGGAGTAGTGTTTCAACTTTAACATTATCTGCTGCTGTAGAGCCTAATTATGCTACTGGGGCTACTTTTAATGGGAATGTCAATGTCGGTACACCCAAAATAGCGGTTGGTTTAAATTATAACAATAATGGAAACCCTAGTGCGGTTGCATACTTAGATTATATTTCTATTGAGGCCACTAGGACATTGAATTTTTCAGGAAAACAGTTCCTGTTCAAAAATAACGCCGTGGCATCTGCTTCAGGAATAGGTCAATACACTATTACAAATGCAGCTCAAATTAATGAGATTTGGGATGTAACCGATTTGTACAATGTATCCAATTACATAAATGCCGATGCCAATGCTAATCTTAGTTTTACGGCATCACTTGGAACATTGAGAAATTATGTAACCGTTTCGTCAGCTGATTATTTTGTTCCTAAAAAAGAGTCAAAAACTTCTGTGGCCAATCAAAATATAAAAGGGACGCTGTTTTTAGATAATCAAGGTGGGTTCAAAGATGTAGATTATATCATCATATCTCCAGATAACATACTAAATCAAGCGGAACGGTTGGCACAGATCAATAGAAATCAATATGGTTTGAATGTGAAGGTTCTTGGTTTAAATGAAATTTACAATGAATTTAGTTCTGGAAATCAAGATGTAGCGGCCATCCGTAACATGATTAAATATGCTTACGATAATGCAAGTGTTCCTGAAAACAGATTGAAGTATGTTTGCTTGTTTGGTGATGGCTCTTTTGACTATAAAGATAGGATACCGAACAATACCAATATTGTGCCTTCGTGGTACTCTTTAAATAGTTTCAGTGTAACGAATTCCTTTGTGTCAGATGATTTTTATGGGATGATGGATGCCAATGAAGGTGCTATGAACACGAGTGATAAATTAGATATTGCTGTTGGACGTATTTTGGCTGATACACCCCAACAAGCAAAAGAAATGGTCGACAAAATAGAATCTTACTATATAAAAGAAGCTTATGGGGGATGGCGCAATAATTTTGTAGTCGTTTCTGATGATGTTGATAAAAACTGGGAAGGCATATTACAGGAAACCACCAATGCCATTGGTGATATGGTAACCCAGGAAAAACCCTTTATGAATGTAGTAAAGATCCATTCAGATGCTTATCAGCAAGAATCCTCAGCAGGTGGCGATACCTATCCAAAAGTAACTGAGGCAATGGCAAATGCTATTGATAATGGTGCTTTGGTAGTTAATTATTTTGGACATGGTGGAGAAGGCGGACTAGCTCATGAACGCATATTTCTAATACCTGATGTGCAAAACTTAAGAAATATATGCAAACTCAATTGTTTTGTGACCGTTACCTGTGAATTTACAAAATTTGACAACCCTTTTAGACAAACCGCTGGCGAGTTTACCTATTGGAACAAACAAGCAGGGGCTATTGGCCTCATTTCAACCACTAGACAGATTTTTGTAACTACGGGCATTACATTTAATAATATCCTAGAGCAATATTTGTTCTCTTTTAGTGATAATGATACCTATGAAGACTACGAATACCCAAGCATGGCAGAAGCTCTTAGGTTAGCAAAAAATGACCCCGCTATTTCAGGAAACTCCCAAAGGCGTTTGGTGTTTTTTATTGGGGATCCAGCCATGAAATTGGCATTTCCAAAACCAAATATCAGGTTGACAAAAATAAATGATGTATCTATTGGTCAAGTCACAGATACCCTAAAAGCGTTAAGCCATGTAAAACTGGCAGGGGAGGTAACGGATATTTCCGGAAACGTTTTAAATAGTTATAATGGCACGTTGTCAACGACCATATATGATAAAGAAATAGCTAGGCAAACCTTGGCTAATGACGGTACAGCATTAGACGGCCAAGTTATAAAATTAGATTTTAAAACATTGGGAGAAATTATTTTTAGAGGGCAGGCCTCTGTTACTAATGGGCAGTTTGAATTTGATTTTGTAGTGCCCAAAGATATTGGTATCCCTGTTGGTTTTGGAAAAGTAAGTTTTTATGCAAAAAACGGTTCAAAATTAGAAGACCAAACAGGAGCAAACATCAATACCGTAAAAATTGGCGGATTGAACGCAAATGCAGAAGAAGACAATATAGGCCCCGTGATTACGCTTTACATGAACGATGAAAACTTTGTGTCTGGAGGCATTACCAATGAATCGCCTACATTATTGGTAAAGCTAGAGGATGCCAATGGTATCAATACAGCCAGTGGTATTGGCCATGACATTGTCGCTATTATTGATGGCGATGAAACCAATCCCTATGTGTTGAATGATTATTACCAAACCGAAGTGGATGATTACCAAAAAGGCGTGGTAAGTTTTCCTTTTCGTGATCTAAAACCCGGATTACATAACCTGTCACTCAAGGCTTGGGATGTTTACAACAATTCCTCAATATCTGAAATCCAATTTGTGGTCTTTGATAAAGATCAAGAATTGGTCATTAACAACGTGCTCAATTATCCCAATCCGTTTGTGAATTACACAGAATTTTGGTTCAATCACAATAGTTCAGACCCTTTAGACGTTTCTATACAAATATTTACCGTTTCGGGAAAATTGGTACGTACCTTAAATGGACAAACCTCTGGAGGCTTTAAAGCAACCAGTTCGCTCTCTAAAGATATTGTTTGGGACGGTCGTGATGATTTTGGGGATAAAATAGGTAAAGGCGTCTATATTTATAAGTTGACCGTAAGATCCAGTCTATTGAATAAGAAAGTAGAAAAAATAGAGAAACTTGTTATACTATAATAAACATTTATATTTGTTAAATAATTCAATAACATGAAATGAGCATGTTTAACAGCTTGTAATTATAAAAATGATTCATGTTAAATGGCATATAACCCTCTTAAATAATAAAAAACCACATATGAAAAATTTTATATTGCTATTACTCACATTTGTTTTTGTTTTAAAAATAAATGCCCAAACAACCATCGAAAACCCAAATGATTCCAGGGTTATTACCACAGGAATGCCATTTGTGTTAATTGCACCAGATGCACGTGCCGCAGGTATGGGGGATATGGGAGTTGCCACTTCTGTTGATGCCTTTTCACAACAATGGAATGCATCCAAATATGTGTTTTCTGAAGCAAAATCAGGCGTTGGTGTTAGTTATACGCCGTATTTGAGTAAATTGGTAAATGATATTTTCTTGGCAAACGTAACGTATTTCAATCGTTTGGATGACCGTAGTGCCTTTGCTGCTAGTCTAAGGTATTTTTCTTTGGGCGATATTGAATTTAGAGATAATGCTACGGACTCCCCATTGATTCAAAGACCAAATGAGTTGACTCTTGATGCTTCATATGCATTGCGATTAAGTGATCAATTTGCTATGTCTGTTGCGATGCGCTATTTAAGATCTGATTTGAGATATAATGTTGGCAACAACGATACGGCATCTGCCAATACTTTTGGAGTCGATATTTCTGGGTATTATCAAAGTGAAGAAGAAGCCTATAATGATTTCAACGGACGTTGGAGAATGGGTTTTGCTATTCAAAATTTAGGGCCAAAGTTTAAATATGATGAAGGCGGACAAGAAAATTTCCAACCAACAAATTTACGTTTAGGGGCTGGGTTTGATTTTATTTTTGATCAATACAACAAAGTATCAGTCACGGCAGAAGTAGCTAAATTATTAGTGCCAACTCCGCCACTTTTAGGTTATGTGGACGAGAATGACAACCAAATGCAAGATACGGGCGAAGATACCATAATTTTAAAAGGGAAAGATCCAAACGTAGATTTCTTGTCAGGGATTTTCCAATCTTTTGGAGATGCACCAGGTGGTTTTAGTGAAGAGTTAAAAGAATTTACTTATTCTTTGGGAGCTGAATATCTATATCAAGACTCCTTTGCTTTCAGATTGGGCTATTTTAACGAGGCTGAAGAAAAAGGCGCTAGAAAATTTTTAGCCTTAGGTGCAGGATTCAAATATAATGTAATCAATATCGATTTGTCTTATTTGTTTTCAGCATCCAAAGTTCAGAGTCCTTTAGAGAATACTTTGCGTTTTTCACTAACATTCAATTTAGGGGAAGGCACTTACAGAGAATATTAATACTATAAAAAATAATGGACTAAAAACTATTATTGCTTTGATAATAGTTTTTTTGTTTAGAAAAATTTTTAGATTTTTCAAGAATCTGTGATAATCTGTGAAAACAGTGTCTTTGTTTTAATAGGATTTCTTAATTTCAATACATCGAAAAATATATGAAGGAAATAAAAATAGAATCCACATTTCTTATTTTTGAAAATTTAGAAGCACTTCCAAAAGATGTTTTCAATTTAATGCAAAAAGCAAAAGAGGCGAGGAAAAAGGCCTATGCGCCGTATTCAAATTTTAATGTAGGTGCGGCATTGCTGTTGGATAATGGCGAAATCATTTCAGGGAACAATCAAGAAAATGCATCCTATCCCTCAGGATTGTGTGCAGAGAGAACGGCAGTATATTACGCAGGTGCTAATTTTCCTAATTCAAAGATTTTAAAAATGGCTATTGTGGCAGGTTCAAACAGCCATAAAACCCAAGAGCCTATTCCGCCTTGTGGTGCTTGCAGGCAAGCCATTGCAGAATACGAAATAAAACAAGAGTCCCCCATTGAAATCTATTTTATGGGAGAAACGGGACAAATATTAAAATCAGCTTCTTTGATCAATCTGTTGCCATTGTTTTTTAATAAATTACTGCTTTGAATTTTCAGAAATCAATTTTTAATTAGAAAAATAGCAATTAATCAAAACTCTCGAGAAATCAAGTTTTTTTCATATTTTTTCTACTTTAATGAGTTTACGTTTTTGCAATACCACGCAATGTATTACTTTTGTGTTTCGCTAAAGTATAACCTAGAAATTAGCCAATGCAAAAAATCACAAAAGAGGTTTACCTCAAATGGTATGAAGATATGTTGTTCTGGAGAAAGTTTGAAGACAAACTGGCTGCGGTATATATACAACAAAAAGTAAGAGGATTTCTTCACTTATATAATGGTCAAGAAGCTGTTTTAGCAGGTGCTTTGCATGCTATGGATTTGACTAAAGATAAAATGATAACCGCTTACCGTAACCACGTACAGCCCATAGGTATGGGTGTGGATCCAAAGCGGGTAATGGCAGAATTGTTTGGAAAGGTAACTGGCACCTCAAAAGGTATGGGGGGCTCTATGCATATTTTTTCCAAAGAACATCGTTTTTATGGTGGCCACGGTATTGTTGGGGGGCAAATTCCTTTAGGTGCCGGTATTGCATTTGGCGATAAGTATCATGATAGTGATGCCGTAACATTATGCTGTTTTGGTGATGGTGCTGCCAGACAAGGGTCTTTACACGAAACCTTTAATTTAGCGATGCTATGGAATCTTCCAGTGGTATTTGTTTGTGAAAACAACGGTTATGCTATGGGAACGTCTGTAGGCAGAACGGCTAACCATACTGATATATGGAAACTTGGTTTAGGTTATGATATGCCTTGCGGACCTGTTGATGGTATGAACCCTATAAAAGTAGCAGAAGCATTTGATGAAGCTATACAAAGAGCTAGAAAAGGTGGCGGACCAACGTTTTTGGAATTGAAAACGTATCGTTACAGAGGGCATTCCATGAGTGATGCACAGCATTACAGAACTAAAGATGAGGTTGAGGAATACAAAAAAATAGACCCAATCACACAAGTAAAAGATGTTATTCTTGAAAAGAAATACGCCACCGAAGACGATATTAAAGTGATAGATAAGCGCGTGAAAGATTTGGTTTCAGAATGTGAGAAATTTGCTGAAGAATCGCCATTTCCAGAGAAACAACAACTGTATGATATGGTTTATGAGCAAGAGGATTACCCATTTATACAACATAAAATATAAGCTATGGCAATAGTAGTAAATATGCCGCGTTTAAGCGACACGATGGAAGAAGGAACCGTTGCGGCTTGGTTAAAAAAAGTAGGAGATAAAATTGAGGAAGGTGATATTCTAGCTGAAATCGAAACAGATAAAGCGACCATGGAATTTGAGTCTTTCAATGAAGGGACATTGCTTCATATTGGTGTAAAAGAAGGCGAGACCACTAAGGTTGATGAGCTTTTGGCCATTATAGGCGATGAAGGAGAAGATATATCTGGTTTGTTAAACGGTGGCGGTAACGCTTCCGCGGAAGCAAAAGATGATGCTGAAAAAGAAGATGCTGAAGAATCTTCAGATGAAAAAAAATCAGAAGAAAAAAAATCAGATGATTCAGAAGAAAAATCTGAAAGTAAAGCCGAACTGCCAGAAGGTGTTATTGTAGTGACCATGCCACGCTTAAGTGATACCATGGAAGAAGGTACGGTAGCAACTTGGTTGAAAAAAGTAGGCGATAAAGTTGAAGAAGGTGATATTTTAGCTGAAATAGAAACTGATAAAGCTACCATGGAATTCGAGTCCTTTCAATCGGGAACTTTATTGGAAATTGGTTTGCAAGAAGGCGAATCAGCAAAGGTAGATGCGTTGTTGGCAATTATAGGCCCAGCAGGAACAGATGTTTCTGGGGTGACGGCTAATTTTTCAGCAGAAGCACCAGCTAAAAAAGATGAGGCTCCAAAAGCAGAAACTAAAAAGGAAGCGCCAAAAGCAGCTCCTGCAGCACAAACCACTTCAAAAGCAAAAGCGCCCGCACCAACACCAGTTACTGAAAATGGCCGTGTATATGTGTCGCCTTTGGCTAAAAAATTAGCAGAAGATAAAGGGGTTAATTTAACAAAAATCCAAGGCTCTGGCGAAAATGGTCGAATCGTAAAACGCGATATTGAAAATTACGAACCAGGAGGAGCTGCGACAGTAGGCAAATTTGTGCCAGCAGGTCAAGAAGATTTTGAAGATGTTACCAATTCACAAATGCGTAAAGCCATTGCAAAAGCATTGACCAATTCTAAGTTTTCTGCACCACATTATTATTTAAGTGTGGAGTTTGATATGGAAAATGCCATTGCTTTCCGTACACAATTCAATACCATTCCAGACACTAAAATATCTTATAATGATATTGTTGTTAAAGCTTGTGCGTTGGCATTAAAACAGCACCCACAAGTAAACTCGCAATGGTTTGCAGATAAAATGCGTTTGAACAACCACGTACATATTGGTGTAGCGGTAGCCGTTCCTGACGGCTTGGTAGTACCTGTTGTTAAATTTGCAAACGAGCAAAGTTTACCACAAATAGGTGCCGCCGTTAGAGAACTTGCAGGAAAAGCTAAAAATAAAAAATTAACACCTGCAGAAATGGAAGGTAGTACTTTTACCGTTTCTAATTTAGGTATGTTTGGTATTGATACGTTTACATCTATTATCAATCAGCCAAATTCAGCCATACTTTCTGTTGGAAATATTGTTGAAAAACCAGTAGTTAAAA
>CAXBNH010000115.1:0-8918 GCA_963976905.1 uncultured Algibacter sp. | reverse complement strand
TCACAGTTGATGAAATGACGGGAGGGACTTTTACAATTACCAATGGTGGTGTATTTGGAAGTATGTTGTCAACACCAATCATCAATCCACCACAAAGTGGCATTTTAGGCATGCACAATATTGTGGAGCGTCCTGTGGCTATTGATGGTAAGGTTGAAATCCGTCCTATTATGTATGTGGCATTATCTTATGACCATAGAATTATAGACGGAAAAGAAAGTGTTGGTTTTTTAGTGGCCGTTAAAGAAGCTTTAGAAAACCCAACAGAATTGTTGATGAACAATGATATTAAAAAAGCTTTAGAACTTTAAGAGGTTCTCAATACTATTATAGAAAGGGTTTCAGTTATGGAACCCTTTTTTTGTTAGAAAAACAATTAAAAACACAAAATGATGTTTATGGAAATTACAGCAATTACCAATATAGCCAACCCAATGATGATGTATTTGTTAAGGAATTTGTTTTCTTTTTCCATAGGGAAGCCTGTTCGTATTTTAAATAAAGCATAAAAACTCTGCACCATAATAGTGCAGAGTTAAAAAATCCTCTTAAAAAAATGATTAATAGCATCGTAAAAATAATAGAGTTGTGTTTAAAAAGAAATACGTAATTCTGCGTATTTTTTGAAGATTTATAGCTGAAAAAGAAAAAGCTCTGAAGCAAAATTTTGCTTCAGAGCTTTTTTGTAATTCCCCTAAGAACTATTAATAGCGAATCAAATATAAGTATATTATATTAATTAACAGGCTTTTAGGTATAAATATTTTTTATCATAATCAATAATGGCTTTGCCTTTTTTCAATATATTGGCACCAATAATACCATCGACAGGTTTCGAATTGTGATTGACAAGTGCAGCGTTTACGTGGGATAAATTGAATAACACCAACACCACTTTATCATGGCGCCATTTACCTATTTTAAGTTTGTTTCTTTTAGACATTTTGGTTTCCATATTGATAGCTCCGGCTCCAGCTGCCATGATTTTGGAGTCTTTTGCTTTAAGTTTAAAGGTTTTAATGCCTTCAAAACCAACGCAGGAACTGGAAGCGCCTGTGTCTAAAATAAAACGACCTTTAACGCCATTAATGGTTGCTTTCATTTCAAAATGGTCGGTTTTTGTAAGCTTCAGCTTTATTTTGGTATAGCCTTTTTCAAGAAGGAAGTCTTGCAACGTTTTGTCCATGCTGTTTTGTGAATTTCAAAAACAAAAATACACCAATAAGCAACAAAATGAAGCTTATAATGATGTAAAAAGACAGATTGGTGTTATTTGGTTTTGTTAGTTCGCCATAGTAAACAAAAGCGCCCCAATAGTAAGGCGATTTTTTTATGTTGCTGATGTTGTCATTTTGTAAATAATCCAATTTTGATTCTTGGTTTGAAAGATAAGCCGATTGGTTACGACTATAATTCTTATAAAAAGAATGCATGATTTGCGAGGTGGATAAATCGTTTATTTGCCACAAGGAAAACAATAAGTTTTCTACACCAGAATATTGAAAACCACGTGCTATGCTCATAGCACCTTCGCCTTTGTAAAGGGTGCCAATGCCAGTTTCACAAGCACTTAAAATCACTAAATTTGCGTTTAAATCAAGACTGTACAGCTCGTTTAAAAACAGTGTGCTGTCATAAAAATCGATATTTGCAGGTTTTATAAAATCGCCACTACTGGCATGTGTTGATAAATGCAATATACCATAATCATAGGTGTTTTTAATAAAATTGGTTTTGGTAGCGTCGCTGTTCATAAAAAGTTTTGAAGTCATTTCTTTTTCAATGGCATGGGCTTCATTAATGGAATAAGTCAGTTGCTTTTTTGTGTTTTCAAACACAGGAAAAATGCCAAGCAGTTCATCGTTTTTAAGCGTTTTACTTTTTGTGAGGTAAAAATAAATACTGGAATTGTAAACGATATTTTGGTTTTTCACCACAAATGGCATTTCAGAAAATGAAGTGGTCGTGATTTTGGAACTGAGGAGCGTTTCAAAAGGGATAAAATTCAATAAACCATCGGGAATCAGGATTACATTTTTGCTTTTCGGGAGTGCATCAAATTTCAATAATTCAAATAAGTGAAACGCTTTATTTGTGAAGTTATTAATATCATTATTTATGATAGCCGCATTATCAAAAAGATGAATAAAATCAGTAATTTTATTTTTGGTTTCGGGAGTTAAATCAATCTGGTTTAATTGGATGTTTTTGTTTGAAATGATAAATTGATACAAGATCTGTTCTCCATAAAAATATTCTACTAAAACGGCGTCATCTTTTAAGAGTTTATCTTGAATGGTTTCTAAAGAAAAGAGGTTTTCATCGTTTTTGTATTTTTTGGAAATATCTGTTTTTAAGCTTTTCAATTCTAAGCTAATGTTGCTGAGTTGCTTGCTTAAATCATTGATTTTTGACGCTTGATTGTTGTTCAATTGCTCATTGATAAGGGTGTTTGTAATGCGTTCTTGTGCTTTTAATAAGTTGAATTCTTTAATTAAAAGACTATCATTTGGAAATTTTTGCAGGCGTATTTTTTTCTGAAATAGTTCTTTCAAAGTGGAGACTTTGTTGTTTTCAGAATATTGCAGGGCTTCAAATAAAAGGGATTTGTTTTTAGTTTCATTATATAAATTAACAAGAATAGCGATACATTTTTCACTTCTTATTCTGTTATTGGTTTCGTTTAAAATTTTAGTTTTCTGCGAGGTCCAACTGTTTTTTAGCAAGTCGGATACATAAAAACTTAAATCGTAGCTTTCAAGGGCTGTTTTTGCATTAGGAATTAATTTGGCATACAAATCGAAAATATCAATAAATGTGTTTTCAGCATATAAATCGGTTTTGTTTGGTAAAGTGCCCGTTTTAAAATTTGGCAATAGAATTTTAATGGCTGTTTGCAGACTTTTTAGGGCATCATCGGGTTTGTCCATTAGCAAATGTAACTGCGCTTCTTCCACATAAAATTTTGACAGATAGCGAGTCGGTAAGTCAGCCTCATCAATATGTGCTTTTGCTTTTTCAAAGGCGTTGAAAGCTTTATTATAATTTCCTTTTTTTAATGCGATTAAATAATCCGTTTTATAACTGTCAAACTTTAAAGAAGTTGATGTGTTGCTTAAAATAGTGGCTTCCTCATTGTTGTTCAAGGCAATCAAACTATTGATTTTTATGCTTTTAAGTTGCTCTTTTTGTTTGTTGGGAATTTTTGCGATTTTAAAAGCATCATCAATGATTTTCAAAACAGTTTCATGTTTCCCTAAGGTTTGGTAAAGTATGGCAAGATTGATGGCGCCACTTATTTGGTGGGCTGTGCTCTCATTTTTTTTAGCCAAAAACACGTATTGTTTTATAATACTTTCGGCGTTGGTATAATCGCCCGTTTTGGTGTATAGGTTCCCCAAAGGGATAAGGCAATTTTCAATAACATCAAAATCTGAAAATGTTGAAAGTTCGTTTTCATTAAACCGTTTTATGGCATCTTCATAAGTAACAATCGCTTCTTTTAATTTTGAATCTTGGTCTAAATAATAGCCTTTGTGGCTCTGTAAAAATACCAAAGCAAGTTGCTCATCTTTTGTTTTTACTTGATTTTTAAATGCATTTTCTTGGGTTATTAAACGTTGAAGTGTTACATCATTCTGATTTTTAATAAATTTTTCAGTTGCAACATAAATAGATTCTTCAAGGTTTTGTGAAAAACCAAAGGTACTTATTAGAAAAAATAGAAAGCTTATTTTTTTCATTTGTATCGATGTTCTACAAAGTTTTTGAAACCTTTTAGAATGTTCGTTCTGACTTAATAACCAAATAATTTTATAATTTTTTAAACCCAGCTCAAAACTTACAAATGGCGTAGAATTGCCAATAATTAAAATTGTTTTCGAGATTAAAAATATATCGTGCGCCCAAACTGGGGCCAATTCTTGCAAAACCAGCCGTAGCATCAAAAACGAGTGAGGTCCGTAAGTTGGTAAACGCATTGCTTTCACTTGAATTGGTTGTTTTTGTATTAAAAACAGGAGCATCTGGAGTATCGCCTTCAAATTGCTCAACTAAAATAGTTTGATCTCTCTTTTCGCTAAGTGAAATGGTGTTTTGCAAACCAGCCCCTAAACCTATGTAGTTATTGACGTTGTAACGGCTGAGCACGGGAATGTCCCAATCTATATTTTGGTAAGAGGCATCCATGGTGGTGCGTTGAAAAAAGCGAGCACCTTGTGCGTCATCTTGAACAAATTCCTCTTGAATGAATGTACTGGCATCATAATTATGAAAATTATTCATCAATTCCACTTGCCAATACCAACGGTATGACTTATAAGGCGACAACGTGGCACCAAAAAAGTAGCTATCCGAATTTTTTAAATCTGAAAACGAATTCACGCCCACTTTGGCCCCAATGGAAATTCCGGGCAGGAACCGTGTGGTGGAATAATTGGTAATAATGGGTTCGTTTTTATCAAAAATAATGGCGGTCTTGCTTTTGGTGCTCTGCTTATGAAAATCTTTGGCAAATTTGATGCTGTACTTCACAAAACCTTTGGTAGAATCGTATTCTTTGACGTTTTTCTGTTCGCTGCCTGGCAGGTAAATATTTTTAAAAGTGAATATAGCTTGGGTATCTGTATAGGTTGTATCCAAACAACTGTATAAAACTTCACGTTTGGGACAAATCTCGCATTTGGGGTACATATCCAAAACTTCAATTGTGGATTTATCCAACATATCTGGAATATCGGTTTCCAAACGAATGGTATTTGCGGGACCTTCGCCATTATTTTGAAACTTAATTTTGAATTTTAAGGTTTTAAAACGCACCAAACGGTAGTTCATAAATGTGGCGTTTGACGACATTTTATTTGGGTCATGCGAAGTCACAATCTCCATTTCCATGTCTTTTACTTTGTGGTTATCGTAATTGGTATCGGGCACGTAAATACCACGAACAGAAATAATGGCACTGGTATCTTTAACCATTTCGGGCGTTGTTTTTAAAGTGACAAAAATGTTGCGTTCTTCATTGGGCTGCATGTTGTCAAACTCCAAAAGGCTCCAGTTTTTGTAGAGGTCTTTTGATTCTTGAATGCTTAGGGGTAAATTGGATTTTTCAGTAGAATCTTGTAAAACTTGCCGAGATGCCATGATATCGTTGTTTGATGATGCTAAAAACCTATTGGCATCATCAATATGATGTGTAAAAGCAAATCCTTCCGTAGATATCTTTTTTTCGTTGTGATACGTCCGGGTTTCCATCAACTCAAAATTATCGGCTTTATAAGCTGTTTCATTATAAAAGAGATAAAGTTTTCCGTTGGTTACATAATCCTTTATGTTTTTATAGCTCATAATAAACACCATGTCTTCGTCGGGGACAGGTTCTCTATTGCGTTTTAAAATGAAATCACTATCCATGGATGCGACGTCTTCATATTCGGTTGAAATAGTATTAACAGCTATTTTTTTAGGGCGGGTTGTTGGTGGTTTTCCAGTGTCGTAATTATTGGTAGCCCAAAGTTTTACTTCATATTCGCCTTTGTTTTTATAAATATGTTTAGGGTTTTCTTCGGTGCTATAATGGCCATCGCCAAATTCCCAATAATGGGTATAAAACGCTTTGGGAGCACCTGCAATTTGGTTTAAGGTTGGCGTTGCAGGAGAGAAAATCACTTCGTTGCCAGTAACCGTTTCTTTTATTGTTGCCGTTCTAGTGAGGGTGTCATTTATCACGATGCGCTGTCCGAAACTATAAACGCAGCAAAATGAAAAGCAAATAAAGAATAATTGTTTGTTCATGGCCGTTGGGTTTAATAGGTCTAAATATACAAAAAGTGTTGGCTTATAAATAGCTTAAATGTTTTATGGTTATATCAGGTTTCCATAACGTTGGATATTACAATCATCATGTGGGCACTCATAACCAAGATGGTTATGGCAATGATGATTAATATGTAAACCTTTTTTTTCATAAATATATTATGCTATTTATATATCAAAATGAAGCTTCATTTGTTACCCATTATCCAACAAAAAAGCCAGAAACACATGGTTTCTGGCTTTAAATAAGTAGGTTAAAAATTGGGTAAACTAAATTAAGTAGGTCGTTAAATGTGTAGATGTTTATGGTAAACCATTGATGATGGTTGTAAGTTGAGCTTCTGTTGCTATAGAAGTTTCGCCTTCAGTAAATGTGATCACACCGTTTTCAACAATAGTTACTGCTTTGATGGCGTATTTCCAATTATCATTATCTTCAGTTGCAAAAATAACGTGACACTCTAAGCCTATTGGAATTTGTCCGTAATGCTCGCTGAATAAGCCTGTGCCAGCATCATAAGTATCAAGTTGTGCTAAACCAGTTTCTTCGCCATCATAAGATAGGTAAACCGAGCTGTTTGTGTTGTCATAACCTTCTGGTACAGCAGCAAGAATAGTGGTTTTTGGTCTTGGGTCGCTATAGAATCTATCTACGTTAGACCATCCGAATGATTGGAAAAAACCATAATAATTGTTCCCTTCTCCAAAAACACCGCCTTCGCCTTGTGCGCCATCTCTTTTTTCTTCTTCCCAAGCGAGGTTGCCATCTTCGTCAATCACACCATTCCACATAATCATATCATTATCTACACCACCAGTTAAATCTGCTGGAATAAGCATTTGAAAACCACAATTGGTATCCAAGGCTACACCATCTTTAGTAGCTTCTACAAAAAACTCGCCACCAGTTAATAATAAGGCTTTGTCACCATTTGGTAAAGTTCCCATGGTTGGCTTGTTGGTGGTAAGCATGTTGCCTTTTTCAAAAAGTTCTACGAATTCCAAATCTATGGTGCCTGTTACGGCATTTCCGTTTAAGGTCAAACAATTGGTGTTCAGGTAAATGTTCACGCCTTTGTCTGATGTTAATGTGATGCTGCCATCTGCGGCATCAAATTGAAAGGTTTGGGTTAGGTTTTCCAAAGCGGCATCTCTTATGTTGTTGAATTCTTCAGCAGTTGCTGGGTTACAATCGCCATCGCAATCGTTATCAATGCCTTCTGATTTGTTACAGCTTGTAAAAATTAAAGCTGATAATACTAATGTTCCGAAAATGTGTTTTAAATTTTTCATAATAAATTGGGTTTTAATTGTTATTCAATTTTATATAAACAGGGCAACTATTTTGTTACCCTGTTTTGGTAATTATTTTTTAATATTTTATTGTTGTTGTGGTTGACTGATGATTATTTTAGAGACAATGGCATCGCCAGAAGCAACCAATTGAATCATTTTGTGTGCATAATCTTCAGTTGAAGAATAGCCTTTAGCTGTTCCAGTTGCAGTTTCAACTTCCCAGAAATAATTTCTTTTAGCGTTTACTTCAGATTTTAAAACGAAAAAGCTTTTAATTTCTTTTGCTGTTACAATTTCTCCAGAACTTGAAAGTGCCATCATGTTTTTTGCTTGTTCTAAGGACAATGATGTGCCTGAGTAAGTTCCTTTAGTTGTTTCTACTTTCCACTCAAAAACTTGGGCAATGTTGTTTTTTGTAATTTCTACAACTTCATTTGAAGTGTTAAATGTCGTTTTTTCATTGGTAGCGTTTACGTTTAATATTGATAAAGCTACAGTTGCGATAATTAAAATTGATTTTTTCATGATTTCTAAATTTTATGGATTATTTAAAATTTTGTTTAGTCGTTATTTTGACTGTTACACCCTTATATCAAAACCATTTAAAAATTGTTACCCTTTTATTTGAAAGTTTTTTTACTTTAGTAGCAAATACAAGGGCTAATGAGCGAAAAAAAAATACACGAAGACCAAAAATACATAGATGGACTGCTGCAAAATAACTCGTTTGTTATACAATCTATATATGATAAGTTTGTGCCAAAGGTTGTTAATTACATCAAGCAGAATAGTGGTAGCGCAGATGAGGCTCAAGATATTATTCAAGAAACATTAATAACGATATACAATCAAGCCAGCGAAAAGAAGTTGCAACTCACGTGCCCTTTTGATGCCTACTTTTTTTTGTTGTGCAAACGTAAATGGTTAAATGAATTAAAAAAATCTTCCAATAAAGAGGTAACAATTAATGAAGACCTTTTATATAAAGATGACGAGGCTCAAGAACTAGCTTTTGAAACTTCTGTATTTGGCGAAAAAGAAGCCTTATTTACAGAAATGTTTGGTAAACTAGGAACCGCTTGTAAAGAGTTGCTTACCGCTACTTTCAAAATAAAATCGATGGAAGAAGTGGCAAAAAGTTTAGGTGTTACCTACGCTTATGCCAGGAAAAAGAAATCTTTATGTATCGGGAAATTGACAGAAATGGTTCAAGAGTCGCCCAAATTTAACCAACTTAATAATTAATTGTCATGAAGAACGAAAATTACATACTGTTTGAATCCTACTTATCCAACGCGTTACCAAAAGATGAGGTGGTTGCCTTTGAATACCGATTGAAAACCGAACCAGAATTCAATCAAGCATTCAATACCTATAAAGAATTATCTTCGTTTATGGCACATAAATTTGAAAATGAAGACGCTTCAACAGCTTTTCAAGATAATTTAAAATCCATTTCAAACACGTATTTTGAAAAACACGAAGCGCCTAAAAAAATCATTCAATTTAAGCCTTGGCAATATGCTATGGCGGCAAGTGTGGCTTTATTGATGGGGATTTTTATGTTCAATAATTTTTCAAATCCATCGTATAATGATTTTAATAATTATGAAAACATCAGTTTAACAGTTAGGGGAGAAAGTGACGATTTATTACAAACTGCTGAAAGGGCTTTTAATAATAAAGAGTTCGCTAAAGCGGAAGTAGCTTTTGAGCAATTGATTACTGCAGATGCTAGTAATGCTGAAATAAAATTATATAGTGGTATTAGTAATATTGAACTAAACAATTTTGTAACCGCAGATAAG
>CAXBNH010000114.1:0-8919 GCA_963976905.1 uncultured Algibacter sp. | reverse complement strand
CAGATACAAAAACAGATAGGATGCTTTTGGGTTGGAAAATTCCAACAGTCATGTTTCAAAGTCTAAATGCAGGTTTTATTATAATTTTTGCAACCATTGTAGCAAGTATTTGGGCAAAACGGAAACTTAAAGGAAAAGAAGCATCTTCATTATTTAAAATGGCATTAGGTATAATCATCATGGGATTTGGATTCTTGTTCATGGTATTTGCAACGGTGGAATTTAATAAATCGGGTACATCAAGTATGATTTGGTTGGTACTAGCATATTTGTTCCATACCATTGGAGAGTTATGCATTTCGCCAGTAGCGCTTTCTTTTATAACTAAATTGGCACCTGTTAAGTATGCGTCTTTAATGATGGGGGTTTATTTTGCTGCCACAGGTTTAGGGAATAAAGTTGCAGGACTCATAGGGGAGTCTGCTAGTGAATTTGGAGAACTAGCCATATTTTCTGGAATAGTAATTTTTACTACATTTTTCGGGGCATTATTCATTGTGATTTTAAAACCGCTGAAACGATTGACCCACGGCGCAGAAGATAACGAAAGAAACGTGGATGATGATTTAAGCGAAGGTTTTGAACTGGCAGATAAACAAAATGTATTATAAAAATGGCGACAAGTAAATTTAGATTTGAAGGTTCTGATATGAACCGTAAATTATTGATGGGACATCCCTCTGGATTATTTGTGCTCTTTTTCACGGAAATGTGGGAGCGTTTTTCATATTATGGTATGCGCGCCATTTTGGTGTTATTTTTAACATCGGCCATCATGGAGGGCGGCTGGGCGTGGTCTCGAGAAGACGCTTTAGGGCTTTATGGAACATATACCATGTTGGTTTATTTCTCACCTATTTTAGGAGGTTTTTTGGCCGATAAATTTTTAGGTTATAGGAAAGCGGTGGCTATTGGTGCAGGTATCATGACTTTAGGTCATGCCGCTATGGCAATGGATACACCTTGGAGCTTGTATTTAGGAATTGGGTTTTTGGTAGCTGGAAATGGTTTATTTAAACCGAATATCACCTCGATTATCAATGGGGTTTATAAAAATGCACAAGATAAAAAGGATGGTGCGTTTACCATTTTCTACATGGGTGTTAATGCAGGGGCATTTTTAGGTATTTTGCTTTGTGGGTATATTGGCGAAACCGTTGGATGGCATTTCGGTTTTGGTTTGGCTGGAATTTTTATGTTTTTTGGGATGTTACAATTTTGGTTCGCCCAAGGGATTTTCGGGAGAATAGGATTGTCGCCCTCAAAAACCATTGAATATGATGATGCTATTCAAGATACAGAAAATGAAAACCAAATAAAAGAAGAAAAAGTATCAACACATGTTCAAAGGGATAGATATATTGTCGTGGGCATTTTAGCGTTTTTTACCATATTTTTTTGGGCTGCTTTTGAGCAGGCCGGCGGATCTATGACCATTTTTGCCAACGATTATACCAATAGGCTTTTGGAAGGCAATGCTGCAGATATCTTTAGGGTTGCCAATACCTTGCTTACGGTAGTTCCTTTGCTTATTATTACTTATGTGCTTTGGCAATTGTTCAGAATCACGTTTAGTAAATACGCCCTCTCCAATATCTTTTTAGGAACAAGTTTTGCAATTATTTGGTGTATTGTTATTTGGATGCTTAAAAACCAATTTTCCGAAGTTGAAACCGAAGTGCCCGCATCGTGGTTCTCTATTTTAAATTCATTTTATATCATAGCTTTTGCCCCATTGGTTTCCAAAATATGGGAAAGCAAATTCAATCCGCCAGCAACCGTGAAATTTGGCATTGGTCTGGTTTTGCTGGGACTCGGTTTTGCAGTTTTGGCCTATGGTTCCACGGCCATCCCTCAAGGTGCTAAAACGGCATCGGTAAGTATAGTATGGCTGATATTGGCTTATTTATTGCACACATTGGGCGAATTGTCCTTATCTCCCGTAGGGCTTTCTTATGTAAGCAAATTGGTGCCCGCCACTAAAATAGGTATGATGTTCGGACTTTGGTATATTGCTGTCGGGCTTGGTAACAAAGCAGCCGGAAGCATGGGCGGTATGATTGATAAAATTACGGCAGCTTATGATTTGACGACCTTCTTTTTGATTTTTACAATCGTCCCCATATTGGCTGGATTGATTGTTATGGCATTAACGCCTATGATGAGAAAACTCATGCACGGTGTGCGGTAATAAAGTGAAACGTTAAAATAACATCAAAATATGAGGTGTTTTGGTGGTTTTTTGTAAGTTCGGAACGAATTTTGAAACTAAGGTTTTGATAAATATAAAAATGAATTAATGAAAAAGATCGGATTATTAGTAGTGGTGGCAATGTTTTCAACATTAAGCAGCGTTGCCCAAGAAATAAAATGGGTCACGTTCAATGAAGCGATAGCACTTCAAAAGAAAGCGCCTAAAAAAATCATGATGGATGTGTACACCAATTGGTGTGGGCCATGTAAAATGCTAGATAAAAATACCTTTCAAAATAAAGATGTGGCTGAGTATGTAAACAAGCACTACTATGCCGTAAAGTTCAATGGTGAAGGTAATGAGGCGGTCACATATAAAGATAATACCTTTGGAAACCCAGGTTATAATCCAGTGAATGCAAACAGACGCAATAGTGCACATGAATTGGCGAGTTACTTGCAAATTAGCGCATACCCCACCATTATCTTTTTTGATGAAAAGGCTGAATTGATTACGCCACTAAGGGGCTACCAAACGCCACCTCAATTGGAATTGTATTTGAAAATGTTTAAAGCAGACGAGCATAAAAATATAACAACGCAAGAAGAGTTTAATGCTTATTACACAGCCTTTAAACCCGAATTTGAAGGATGAAAAATGACTTCTTGAAATTTTTATTTCAAGATTTCTTTTGAATTTGTCTTTCCAGATACATCAGGAATCTTTTTAATACTCAATAACAAAAGCTCCCATTTCCCCTGTTGCGTGAAATGGGAGCTTTCTTTTGGCGCAAATAGTTTCCCAATTTTCTACATACGATTTGTAATTGCTTCCATCAGCAATAATCTGTTTGGGTTTAATGGAATCAATCAATCGATTCAAATTTATTTTTGGCGATTGCCTCAGTAAGACATAATCTGGTTGAAAGGATTTGATGTTATAAACGCCCAAACTATCAACCACCAAAATTTTTTTACCGTTCAAAATATAAACAGATTGAAGCGAGTCTTCTTCAATGGTTTTAATATGATTTCCAACAGAATAATCCTTTATCACGTTGTTTTTTAATGCGGTAGCGCTATCCAAATCGTGGGAAATTACCATTTTATTATTTAATGTATTTCCTAAAAGGCTAAACCTGCTTTTGTGGAATATAATAAAAGCATCGGATGGTTTATAATACGAGGTAAAAATCATTCCGCCCTGAAAAAAGAGAACTGCTATTAAAATGAATTTTAACCGTTGATGGTTTCTTTTGAATATAAATCGAACCAAGGCAATAATGCATAAATAGGAAGCTAGAACATACAAATAATTAAAAGGAATGTCTTTAAAGAGGAAGGCTTCTTGTCGGGATATCCAACTAACAAACCCATTCATGGTACTTATAATATACCCGTAAATAATGGCCAAAAAGTTAGGAAGTATGCCAAATAAAGCTAAAATAATGACACCAATACCATACCCTAAAATAATTCCCAAAAAAGGGACAATAACCAAATTTGAAATAAAAAATAAACTTGGAAATTGATGGAAATAATACAAACTAATAGGAATGATGCCGAGTTGTGCTGCCATGGTAACCGTTAACGTTTGCCAATATGTTTTTATGAGCTTGTTTTTAGGATTCCACAAGCTATCAAAAAAAGGCACAATGCTCACAATGGCAAAAACAGCAGCATAACTCAATTGAAACCCAACATCGAAAATAAGCAAGGGTTTAAAAAGCAAAATAACCAACATGGAAATAGCCAGCGTGTTGTAAATGTTGGTAGGCCGTTTTAAATTCATGGCAATAGCCACGATGCTAAACATGGTCACGGCACGGGTAACTGAAGGTGATAGACCTGCGATAACAGCAAAACTCCATAAAATGCTTACCAGTAATATGGTTTTTATAAGGTAACCATGTTTGATACGTTCCATGGGTTTAAATACAAAATTGAGCATCCATAAAATAATACCAATGTGTAGCCCAGAAAGTGCTAAAATATGGATGACGCCCGCATTGACATAGCTTGAATAAATGTCTTCACTAATATCTTGACGCTGGCCCAACAAAAGCGCATTGATAATAGCAAGTTCATCTGGTTTAAATGGGTAGGTTTTTAGCTTTGTGTTAATGTGACTTCTGATGTTGTTGGCAATACCGAATACCGTCGTGTTTTTGTCATAAACTTTATACAGTGAGTTGCGGTTTAGGGAAAGTTGATGATAAATGTATTTCTTCTTTAAATAGTTTTTATAATCAAATTGATTTGGATTTAAAGGCGGGTTAATGTCTTTGAGTTCGGTTCTGCTAATAAAAACAGCATCCACTTTTAAGGGCGTTTGTGTACTGTCTTTTTGAATATTCAACAACGATTTTCCTGAGACGGGTTTCTTGTCAATTTCTAGAATATCAATAACATATTTGTCGTAATAGGCATTGGGCTTTAAAACCTCGCGTATTTTAAAAGTGATGGTTTTTAAATGATCGCTTTCTGTCGAAATATGATGGGTGTAATGGCTTGGGCTGTTTTTTTCATTATGAAGCGTTACCGTTAAAATCCCAATGCTCGTCATAGCGAAAAAAGCAACCAAGCCAAACCAAATCGTTTTGATGAATTGCTTTTTAGCGATTACAAAACAGAGAAACAAAAGTGCTAATAAAGAAGCAGAAAGCGCAATGGATGTGTTCGTTGAAACTTCAAAAAAATACCCAATAAGAATGCCTGCAACCAGAAAAAAAGTGAGTTTTATAATAGTAAAATTAAGTAAACGCATACCATGGAAAGGTATAAAAAACTTTTTAGCAGATTACAAAACAAAATTTAATGTTTTCAAATATTTTGAAAATAAATACCGGTTAATTTAAACTGTAATCAACAAGATTGGGATTTTGAATTGGTAAAAGTTGAGAATTCCTCTCCCTTTTTTCAAGG
Organism: uncultured Algibacter sp.; assembly: GCA_963976905.1. Lineage (GTDB taxonomy): Bacteria > Bacteroidota > Bacteroidia > Flavobacteriales > Flavobacteriaceae > Pseudalgibacter. The sequence goes on along the minus strand of CAXBNH010000114.1, from coordinate 3,801 downwards.
AGATTTGCCGATAGGCGGAGGGGATTTAAAAGTCGCTATTCCAATAATAATTTTACTTAGAAAATAGCTTATAAAACCCTACGTACCTCTTCAAAAACATTTAGCCAGTAGGTTTCGTTCAAAGAAGAAATAAGCACGCCGCCACTAGTTGTGGCATGTATAAATAAAATGGTATTATCTTTAATGTCAACCACCAAACCTACGTGGTTGATGTCGTTACGCCGGTTTTTGGTTTTAAAAAACAATAAATCGCCGGTCTGGGTCTGTTTTAATTTGATTTTTTTACCTTGCTTTGCCATGTCTCGGGATATTCTAGGCAGGTAAATGTCATAGGCTTTAAAAGCTTCGAAAACCAAACCAGAGCAATCCATGCCTTTATCGGTAGTGCCGCCCCATTTGTATTTTACACCTTCAAATTGTTTGGCGTAATTGATGATGTCAAAGGTTTTGTTGTGCGGAAGTTCCACAGGTTGATTGGTAGCGGTATTATCCGTTTGGTTTTTTAAAACCGTATTTTGGCCAATTTTTTCAGTTCTATTGTCAATAATAACCTTTGTGGTGGTCTCATTTTTTGCATGTTTTGAAGATTTGCAACCCACAAGACTTACTACTGATAAAATAAAAAGAAAGACGATTTTGCGCATACTAAAATTAATCTTTAATGGATTTATAAATCAATTGAGCGGTTTTTTTACTGGCCCCTTTTCCGCCCAAGGCTTTTTCTAACTCATAATAACTGATAAAAAGTTTTTTTCGTATGTCGTCATCTAAAATGGCTTCCAGTTCTTTTTTAAGATTGGTTTTATTGAAATCATTTTGAATAAGTTCCATAACCACTTCTTTATCCATAACTAAGTTTACCAATGAAATGTATTTTAAAGTAATGATGCGTTTGGCAATTTGATAGGAAATAGCACTCCCTTTATAACACACCACTTGTGGGACTTTAAACAAAGCGGTTTCTAAAGTGGCCGTACCGGAAGTGACCAATGCAGCTGTTGAAACGCTCAATAAATCATAGGTTTTATTGGGGATAAATGCTACGTTGCTGGATTTTATAAACGGCTCATAAAAACTGTAATCCTGACTGGGCGCACCGGCAATCACAAACTGGTATTCTGGAAAGTCATTTACCAAACTTAACATGACCGAAAGCATGTTCGTGATTTCCTGTTTGCGGCTTCCGGGCAACAACGCAATAATGGGTTTGTCATTTAAAAGATATGCTTTTCTGAACTTTTCTGGGTTGACTTGCTCTCGGTTGGCAATGGCATCAATCAACGGGTGCCCTGCAAAATTGACATGGTAATCATGTTTTTTATAGAACGCTTTTACAAAGGGTAGAATTACGTACATGGCATCAATATCGCGTTTGATGGCTTTTACACGGCCCGCTCTGGAGGCCCAAACTTGCGGAGAAATATAATACTGTGTTTTGAAATTTTGTTGTTTGGCCCATTTTGCAATCCGAAGATTGAATCCCGAATTGTCAATAAAAACAATTACATCGGGTTTGAAGTTTTCAATATCGTTTTTGCAAAGCGTGATGTCCTTAAAAATGGAGGGCAAATTCATAATCACTTCAATGAAACCCATAAAAGCACGCTCCTTATAATGCTTTACCAAAGTGCCGCTAACCGCTTGCATCAAATCGCCACCCCAAAACCTGAAATCGGCATGTGCATCTTCATGCTGTAATGCTTTCATGAGGTTCGAGCCATGCAAATCTCCCGATGCTTCGCCTGCTATGATGTAGTATTTCATGGGGTTGTTGAGTTATTTGGTTATAAAGCTATTGGGTTATTAGTGCGAACTGACTGAGTAATCAAATAACTTAAAAACGGTTAATTATCAATATTTCGTTAGCGTCTTTGCGCGACATTTTTAAATCAAAACAACTTAAAAATAAACGTAAAAACAGCCACAAAAACCGTGATCAATAACACGCCTCGAGCCCGATAATCTTGCTTCTTTTTAATGAAAACAAAAAATGACACTAAATTTAAAACCGCTCCCAGACTGATCAATTTTTCTAAAAAACCTTCATCGGAAGCTGCTTTAACAACCGTTATAAAATCATCGCCGTTTCCTAATAATGTTGCTGCAAAAAACAATCCAATGCTGTTGGCTATGAGGCCAACAAGCATGCCAATAAAAATATCTTTTTTCATGTATGCTGAATATATTTCAGTATTATTTCAAATTCCAAGTGTTTAAATCCTGTATGCAATGGTGCGCTGTGAGGTCAAACTGAACAGGTACAACTGCTACATAATTGTTTTCTAAAGCCCACTCGTCGGTATCCTCGCCGCCATCTAAATTAACAAATTTTCCAGAAAGCCAATAATAGTCGCGACCCTGCGGACTTTTACGTTTGTCAAATTCCTCTTCCCAATTCGCTCTGGCCTGTCTGCAAATCTTAACGCCTTTAATGTCTTTTTCTACCACGTTTGGGATGTTCACATTCAATACCACGCCATTGGGCAAACCGTGTTTTAAAACATTTTCGGTAATGGATTTTACGTACTTTTTGGAGGCTTCAAAATTAGCGTTCCATGAGTAATCCAAGAGTGAAAACCCAATGGCAGGAATGCCTTCAATACCAGCTTCCAAAGCCGCGCTCATGGTGCCGGAATAAATCACATTGATGGAAGAATTGGAGCCGTGATTGATGCCAGACACACAAATATCGGGTCGCCTATCCAACACCTGTTTAATTCCCAATTTTACACAATCTGCAGGTGTTCCGGAGCAACTGTATTCATTGGTTTCTATCTCATTAACCACCAAACGTTCTACATAAAGTGTGGAATCTAGCGTAATTGCATGCCCCATACCACTTTGTGGACTGTCGGGCGCCACCACCACCACATCGCCAATAGTGTCCATAACTTCTATTAACGTTCTGATACCGGGCGCATTGATGCCATCATCATTGGTCACTAAAATCAAAGGTCTTTTTGTCATTGCATTATTTCCTTAATAATCACGCTAAAATACATAATTTAGTACTGAAACACCCAAATTCTTTGCTTTAACAAAACTTTAGTCCCTCTTCATGTTTAATGGCATGGTTTTTTCTTTATTTTAGTGCAAAATTATGCGTTAAATTTTATTTATTAATCGACAGTAATTGTATTGTCCTAATAGATTTAATATGAAAAAAAATATGAAGAGGAACCACATCGTATTGTTGCTTGTGCTATTATTGGCATTTGCATCATGCAGTTTTACCACAAAAACATTTAGCGACCCTGATAAAGATAAGTTGTTGATTCAAGTCATAACCTATGTTTTGGAACAAGGGCATTTTGACCCCATTAATTTGGATGATGCATTTTCAGAAGAATTGTATGCAGATTACTTGGAAAGTATAGATCCTGTAAAACGCTATTTTTATGAATCTGATATTGAGGAATTTGAAAAGCACAAAACCACTTTGGATGACCAGTTGAAGGCTTATGATATCACGTTTTTTAATGTGACACACGAGCGCATGTTAAAACGGATTGAAGAGGCTAAGGAAATTTATAGAGAGGTATTGTCCAAACCTTTTGATACTCTAAAGATGAGACCTTTAATACCGATTATGAGAAGACAGGTTTTGTGAAGAACAAAAAAGAAATGAAAGAGCGTTGGAGACAGCAGCTTAAATTTTCTACGCTTACCAATTATGATGATGTTTATACGGAGGAGAAAAAGAAGAAGGAAAAAGTTACACAACATCGTTCCGTTTAAACGAGTCCGCAAACGCACGATTAATGTTGTTTTGTGAGCTTACAGGAATGAGGAAATCTGAAG
>CAXBNH010000113.1:0-8935 GCA_963976905.1 uncultured Algibacter sp. | reverse complement strand
CTAAGAACTAATTAATAGCAATGTAAAGTTGCCGCTTTAAGAAGTCGTGTGCAATACTCAATTTGAGTATTTTTAAATATTATAGCATATTTTTCGTTGAAACACCTTATTGTAAAGATGAATGAACATTATTTAGAGTATGTTTAAATTAAATTCCTATTCATCTTGAGCATCCCAATAAGTTCGCCTGTTGAAGAAATATTGAGCTTTTTAAGGATATTGCGCCTGTGCGTATCTACGGTATTCGAACTGATACCCAGTTTTTCTGCAATATCTTTACTGGAATAATTCAAAATCAATAAATGAATAATATCACGCTCTCTATTGCTAATACTAGCTGATAGCAGTTTTTGGGAAAAATTATTGAAGTATTTTGTTTCGTACTCATTATGTGCATTCAACAATTTTGCCGATGCAGTAACCTGAAGTTTCACTCTAGCATCAACAACCGTGTAATGTGCGAGCCCAATAATGGGTTTCATATCCATATCGAATTGTAGTGGCGTGGTATTCTGAATAATGTTTACGTATTCATTCTTTGAGTTTTTAAATCTATAATTCCAAGTATAATTCATCCTGTTTCTTTGTTCTTCAGGTATTTCGCTTAATGTGAAATCCATAAGGGCATTTAAAGCCGTTAGCCATTGTTCAATATCTTCGGGGTGTATCATACTCCAAAAAAAGCGCATGCCTTCTTTTTTCAAAATGTCTGGATCAATACCTAAACAGGAATGGAAATTTTTACTGATGAACTCAAAAGTCAAGTCTTGGGTATTGGTAACACAATAAAATGTGGAACTATAAGGAATATATTCATCCAATTCGATGATTTTCTTGATATGTTCATCCAATGATGGCTGATCATACGATTTAAAAATCTCTTTGTAGGTGTTTTTAATGTCACTTATAATCATAATGGAACTAAATTATTAACAATAATAGTGATTATAACCAAAAAAAATACGAAAACACACAACGAAAGTGCTTAAAGTGGGTCATACTGGATTCGAACCAGTGACTTCCACGTTGTCGACGTGACACTCTGAACCAACTGAGTTAATGACCCTTTCTCTTTATGTAAATATATTACTTTTAACAATTAAGATATTGAAAATCTGGAAATAAAAAATCCTAAAGTAAAAACTTTAGGATCTGTCTGTGGGCGCAGAGGGATTCGAACCCCCGACCCCTTGGGTGTAAACCAAGTGCTCTGAACCAACTGAGCTATGCGCCCTTTAATTAGGTGTGCAAATATAACCTAGATTTTTAATTCGCAAAAACTTTTTTGATAAAAATTTAAATTATTTCTGCCACCACAAAAGTACTGCCTCCTATAAAAATAAAATCGCTGTGATTGGCATTTGCCAAAGCTGTTTTATGAGCTTCACTAACAGAATTATACGTACTCCCATGGAATCCATGTTGAGCAAAAAAGGCTTTTAGCAATTCGGCATCCAAACCTCGTGGAATATCGGGTTTACAGAAATAATAGGTCGCTTTTTTGGGCAATAAGTCTATAATGCTACTTAAATCTTTATCATTTACAACCCCAAAAACAATATGTAGCGTTTTAAATACTTCATTTGATAGCTGCTTCATCACATAAGTAAGCCCTTCTTTATTATGCCCTGTGTCGCAAACTACTTTTGGGTTTTCATTTAAAACCTGCCAACGGCCTTTTAAACCTGTGTTTTTTACGACGTTTAACAAGCCTTCCGTTAGATTATTTTCAGAGATTTCAAATCCTTTTTTGCGGAGTTCCTTAATACTTTGAACAACTGTTTTTATGTTTTTAGTTTGATAACTTCCTTTTAAATCTGATTTATAATCTTTAGTGACCTCTTTATCGGCAAATATGATTTCTGAATGATGCTTATTGGCCAAATCTTTAAAGACCGATTTGGTTTCTTCTTGGGTTTCCCCAATGACTACAGGAATATTCAGTTTGATTATCCCGCCTTTTTCAAAAGCAATGGCTTCAAGCGTGTTACCCAAAAACTGGGTATGATCTAAGCCAATGTTCGTTATAACAGATACTTCGGGCGTAATGATATTGGTAGAGTCCAACCGGCCTCCTAAACCTACTTCCACAATAGCTATATCAACTTTTTCCTTTGCAAAATAATCGAACGCCATCCCCACGGTCATTTCAAAAAAGGACAATGCGTTGCTTTCAAAAAAAGATTTATTGCCCTCAATAAAATCAACAACAAATTGTTTACTAACATCTTTACCATTGATTTTGATACGCTCCCTAAAATCCTTTAAATGGGGTGAAGTGTACAAACCTACTTTATATCCGGCCTCTTGTAAAATAGAAGCTAACATATGGCTTGTAGAACCTTTACCATTGGTGCCCGCAACATGAACGGATTTGAAATGTTTTTCAGGAAAATTTAAGTGTTCGGATAACTTTAAGGTGTTGGATAAATCGTTTTTAAAAGCAGATTTACCGTCTCGCTGATACATGGGGAGTTGAGAAAACATCCAATCAACGGTTTTATGATACGTCATGGATTATTGACCTAAATTAAAGTTTACTTTAACAAAACCTATTTGCCTTGCTGGTGCTTTGGAATCTGGCCGCCATTTATGGGATAAGGCTATCTTTTTTGCAGGCTCTAACAAACAAGGTGCCGTATTGGTTGAGCCTTTATAACCTGGTTCGGTTTCAATAACATTGCCATTATTATTTACTACAATTTTAACAATTACCAATCCAGACTCGTTACACTTTTGTTCAAATTTATCATAAGTAGCCTTACCTCTACCATTCAATCCATATCCTACACCACCACTACCTGTTCCTGGATCACCAAAATAACTTGGTGCGTAGGGATTTCCATCCAATTGCCCTTTATCTCCAGATTTATTATCATCGCCTTCACTACCGGTTTCAGTCCCTTCAGATTTGCTCACACCACCAATCAAAGCGTCCAGTTTTTTCTTCTTTTCGTCCTGCTCTCTTTTTTCTTTGGCAACTCTTTCGGCCTCCGCCTTTTCTTTAGCATCTGCAATAGCTTTTGCTTTGGCTTCAGCTTCCTTTTGTTTTTTAATGGCAATTTCCTCAGTATTATCAGCTGTCAACACTTCTTCTTTAGCTTCAGAAGATGCTGTAGGTTCTGCTTTTGCTACTTCTGGTTGTGGTGGTTCTTCTATTTTTTTTGGTTCAGATTTTACAGGTTTTAATGGTTGTACATTGCCTTTGCCAAAATCCGTCGTCCCAAAGTTTACCGCAACACCGTATTCCTCTGGCGGATCCATATAAGGTGGTCCCACAACAAACAACAACAATATCAAGATAACAACAATCAATGTTGTTATTTTTGCTGAATCTCTCTCATGTTTTGTTTCGAAATATCTCATGTGGTAATTTTCGATGTTTTATCTTTCGGATACAATAAGTTATTAAGTTGTTTATCCGTTCTGCCTAATTAACCAATGACTTAATAACTGATAACTTTAATTATTAGGCTTAACTGCCAGAATAACCTTGAATTTATTTCTGTTAGCAATGTCCATCACTTTAACCACATTTTCAACGGGCACAGATTTTTCTGCTCTTAAAACAATGGTTGGTTTATCTTCAGTTGAAAGTATTTTTAACAACTCATTTTCCAAAACACTTTCACCAACACGATTCTGATCAATATAATACGTCAAATCTTTCTTTATACTAACAGCAACAGATTTTTTATTTTCGGTTTTACCGCTGGCCTTTGGTAATAAAATATCAATAGCACTTGTAGAGACCAATGTAGAAGCAATCATAAAAAATATAAGAAGCAGGAATACAATATCTGTCATGGATGACATATTGAATTCTGGTGTTACTTTATTTCTTCCTCTAAAGTTCATACTAAGTAGGCTCGTTTAAGTGGTCTAAAAATTCTAATGAATTGGCTTCCATTTGATAAATAACCTTATCTGTTCTAACTACCAAATGATTGTAGGCAATATAGGCTACAATACCAACAATTAATCCAGCAACAGTGGTTGTCATAGCGGTATATAACCCTCCTGCCAAAACATCCATTTGAATGGTACCTCCTGCATTAGCAAGTTCAAATATGGCCAATATCATCCCTATTACGGTACCAAGAAACCCAATCATGGGTCCTGCTCCAGAAATAGTTGCCAAAATACTAACATTTTTTTCAAGTCCGTAAATTTCTAACCTACCTGCATTTTCAATAGCGGTATTGATATCTGCAAGCGGTTTTCCAATTCTTGTAATGCCCTTTCCAATCAATCGGGATACAGGCGAATTAACTTGTGCACAAAGCATTAATGCTGAATCAATTTTACCATTGCTCACATGATCTTTTATTTGGTTCATAAAATTAGCATCTACTTTTGACGCTGCTTTTATGGCAAATATGCGTTCAAAATAAATGTAAATGGCCGCTACGAGCAACAAAAACAAAATGGCTATAATGACTTGTCCCGCAGCACCACCGCTACTGATTAGCTCTATGATTGAAAGTGTTTTTTCAACAGATTCCCCATCTACTGGCAAATCTGCACCTTCTTGAGTGATAAGTAATAATGTATTTAACATAAGTTTTATTTAATTTCTTGCAAATGTATAACGTTTGTTTTGTTCCTTAAGTATGAAGGAATCAAAATATGTGTAAGGATTTTAAAAATAATAGCTTTATCAATAACCATTAAAACAATGTTCTTGTAAACATAAATGCCACAGAACCAACTAGAAAACCAATAAGGGCCAACCAAGAAATTTTCTTTAAATACCAGAAAAAATCTATTTTCTCCATCCCCATAGCAACAACACCAGCAGCTGAACCAATAATAAGCATACTACCGCCCGTTCCTGCAGAATAGGCTATAAAATGCCAAAGCTCGTTGTCCATAGGTTCGTGAAACATTCCTAAACTAGCTGCTACCAAAGGCACATTGTCTATAATTGCAGATCCAACGCCCAATAAGAGCACCACTAAATCTGAAACGCCCTCTCCTGCATGTATTTCTGTGCCTAGCATAGGCATGGTTGCTTCCAATGATCCCGCAAAATCAAACAATATACCTAAAGATTCCAACGCTGCTACAGCCATCAAAATACCTAAGAAAAACAAAATACTTGGTAATTCTATTTTTGACAACGAATGGTGCACAGGGCTATGCAGGGCATGCGCATCACTTTCTTTATCATCAAAATCTGATATACTAAATTTAGAGCTACTATAAATCTCGGCAAAAACAGCCACAACCCCTAAAGATAGCATCATGCCTACATAAGGAGGCAAATGCGTAATCATTTTAAAAATGGGCACAAATACAATCGCACCAAGACCAAGGTACAGCATCTTACCGCTAAATTTAGATTTCTTCTTGGTCTCCACTTCTTCTTCTATATCCAAATCGCCTTTAAAAACAGGTAAAAAAGAAGCTATAAATGTTGGTACTGCCATACATAAAAAAGAAGGCAGGAATAAATATCCTATCAAATGGTCTGTAGATACTTTTTTGCCTATCCACAACATAGTTGTAGTTACGTCCCCAATTGGTGACCAAGCACCGCCAGCATTTGCAGCAATAATTATTAAACCAGCGTAGTAAAGGCGTACATCTCTATCTTTTACAATTTTTTGAAGTATGGAAATCAAAACAATAGTAGCTGTTAAATTGTCAATGATAGCAGACAATAAAAACGCTAAAATGGAAAAAATCCATAGAATCTTGGTTTTCTTTTTCGTTTTAACAAAGTCCTTAATGGTAGAAAACCCATCAAAATAATCGATGATTTCCACAATGGTCATCGCACCCAATAAAAACACTAAAATCTCTGAAGTTTTACCTAAATGATGCAGTAAGGTTTCTTCCATAAGATGCAGTTTTTCATCAGGAGAAAAAGTTCCAAACCCTTCAAGCAATGTATGCTTTGAGGAATCGAACCATTGCGGGAAGCCCTCTAGTCCTAAAGAAATCAATGCCCAACAAATGGCCATCATTACCAGAGCTGGTATAAGTTTGTCTATTTTAATGCTGTGTTCTAGTGTAATTGCTAAATAGCCCATTACAAATACCAAAATAATCGCTGCTTCCATAAATCTAAATGATTGTTTAATTGAATAACAACAAATATAAAAAACTAAATCCCTTAAAGATTAATTTTCTGTTATTTTTAAGGATGAAAAATAATGCCCGAACTATGATTGTACAAAGCCCCTGTAACGGATTTTAAACAGTTAATTTCATTTCTTAATTTCAAGATGCCTAAAAACCCAAAGATTAGGGCTTCTTTAAACTCAATGGTGCTTTTGGAAGGAACCATTATCTCATTATCCGTCAATACCTTAATTCTTTCAAGAAGAAAACTATTGTAAACGCCACCACCTGTCATTAGAACCGATACCCTATTTTTTGTTTTTATTTCTGAAGCAATTTGAATGGCGATATGCTCAGCAAATGTTCTTAAAACACCATTTATTTCTAATTCAAAGGAATCAATCAATGGAAAGATATTTTTATTGACCCATTCCAAACCCAATGATTTAGGATGATTTTCTGAATAGAAATCCAATGTATTCAATTGATTTAGCAAAGATTGATCAATTGTTCCTTTTGAAGCCAATTGCCCTTCATCATCATAACCCAAACCCAATGCTTTAACATAATGGTTCAATACAATATTTACAGGGCAAATATCATAGGCAACCCGTTCATCATTGTCATCAAAAGAAATATTCGCAAATCCGCCCAGATTGATGCAAAAATCATATTCAGGAAACAATAATTTATCCCCAATGGGCACCAAAGGAGCACCTTGTCCGCCCAGCGCCATATCTTGAACCCTGAAATCACAGACCACCATTTGGTTTAAAAGTGACGCTAATTCTGGTCTGTTCCCTATTTGATACGTCAATTTTTTATTGGGCTGATGCAACGCTGTATGGCCATGGGAACAAACTGCATCTATATTTTTTATACTATTTTTAATAATAAATTGATTGATAACATTTGCTAGGTAAATGGTATAACTATCGTCAACAGATTTTAATGCTTCCAATGAAAAACCTACCAAATTTGAAAGTTTAGATCGCCAATCATTATCGTAAGCGACCGTTTCTGAAAAAACAATATCGAAAGACCATTTAGATGTGGCATCCATATAAAATGTGGCATACACCAAATCTATTCCATCCAAAGACGTCCCAGACATCACACCAATAACATTGTAAACAGTCTTTATCATACCGAGTAAAATTAATAATATCTATTAAAAATCTCCCAATTAAAAGTTATATTGTACCTTAAATATGTCTTAAATCAACATTTTTTATAAAATTATGGATTTCAACCTTACCGAAGAACACATGATGATTCGCGATGCCGCTCGCGATTTTGCCCAAAATGAATTACTTCCTGGCGTTATTGAGCGTGATGAAACACAGCATTTTCCTGATGAGCTGGTTAAAAAAATGGCGGCATTAGGCTTTATGGGGGTTATGGTGGATCCCAAATACGGTGGAAGCGGTATGGACACTATTTCTTATGTGCTTATTATGGAAGAACTTTCTAAAATAGACGCCTCGGCTTCTGTGATTGTTTCTGTAAACAATTCTTTGGTATGCTACGGACTTGAAGCCTTTGGAACAGAGGCCCAAAAGCAAAAATATCTCACAAAATTAGCTGCGGGCGAACGTATCGGTGCATTCTGTTTAAGCGAACCCGAAGCCGGAAGCGATGCCACATCTCAAAAAACCACGGCTATTGATAAAGGTGACCACTACATCATCAACGGTACAAAAAACTGGATTACCAACGGCGGAAGGGCAGACATCTATTTAGTAATTGCCCAAACCGACAAAGATAAAGGCTCACACGGTATCAACGCTTTTATTGTTGAAAAGGGCACAGAAGGTTTTCATGTCGGGCCCAAAGAAAATAAATTAGGCATTAGAGGAAGTGATACGCATACGCTGCAATTTAACGATGTAAAAGTCCCTAAAGAAAACCGCATTGGCGACGATGGTTTTGGATTCCGATTCGCGATGAAAACATTATCAGGTGGACGTATTGGTATAGCGGGCCAAGCTTTAGGCATTGCCCAAGGAGCGTATGAGTTGGCTCTTAAATATTCTAACCAACGGAAATCTTTTGGGAAAGAAATATCAAAACACCAAGCTATTGCTTTTAAACTTGCAGACATGTACACCGAAATATCTGCTGCCCGTCATTTGGTAATGAAATCTGCTTGGGATAAAGACCAAGGCGATAATTACGATGTATCGAGTGCCGTAGCAAAACTTTATGCTTCAAAAGTAGCTATGGAACACACCGTGGAAGCGGTTCAAATTCATGGCGGTAATGGCTTTGTAAAAGATTATCATGTGGAACGCCTAATGCGTGATGCTAAAATTACACAGATTTATGAAGGGACTTCTGAGATTCAGAAGATTGTGATTTCCAGAAGTATTTTAAGATAGTAAAAAAGAATCCACAAAAAAATAGATTTAAAATTTCTTTCTAGGAATTTATCGTAAATACGTTTAATAAGACGTTTTTAGTAACGGAAAAAATCCTTCTATCGTTGATTATATTATAAAGTGTTCGCTTTCGTATTCAGATGTCGAACCAAATTATTATAAAACTTAATAAATTTCCTAATATAAATACTCAAATTCCATTCAAAAACTGCAAGAAATAAAAAGAGGCTGTCTAGTATGATAGCCTCTTTTTAAATACATTTTAAACAATAATTGATATTAGTTTTTTATTAGTTTTTTATTAGTTTTTTAGAAATTACTCCTATTTCATTTTTAATATTTAAAAAATAGTTGCCACTAGGTAAAACTGATATATCTAACACTATTTCATTATTTCTGATTTCCTTGTTTGTTGCAAAAACAGATTGACCAATAGTGTTGTAAATATTGATCAATCTGTTTTTGCAACAAACAAGGAAATCAGA
>CAXBNH010000112.1:0-8960 GCA_963976905.1 uncultured Algibacter sp. | reverse complement strand
AAAGCTTTTATAACCCGAACGCCGGCTAAGGTTTCGGTAAGCCTACCTGTTACTTCGGCATTGATAATACCACGTGTTCTGAAAATAGGACGAATGTATCCAAAAGCCTTCAATGCTATAAATCCAAAAATGGCCACGGGAACGAGCACGAACAAAGTCATGGATGGACTGATATTGATAAGCAACACCAAAGAAATAACCGCCGTAATAGTACCGCCGACCATTTGCACCAAACCCGTGCCAATTAAATTGCGAACGCCCTCAACATCTGTCATGATACGCGATACCAATGCCCCAGATTTTGTGTTATCAAAAAAACTAATGGGGAGCGACAGCACTTTTTTCTGAACCTGAGCCCGCAACTCACTAATTAAATACTGGGCTTGCACGCTTAAAATTTTGGTCAATAAATAAGATGTAATTGCCTGTACCAAAATAGCGATGCCCACAATGAGCAACAGGCTGTACAATTGGTCAAAATCTTTATTGGGAATCACATCATCCAACAAAGCCTTACTTTTCCAAGGAAGCACTAAGCTAGACAAACGGCTTAATACAATTAAAACCAAACCTATAATGACCAATTTTCGGCGTGGCCAAATAATGGTTGTAAAGGCTTTTGCCATGGTTACTTTTGGTTTTGTTTTAGATTTGGGTTTATCTTTAAGATATCGCATTTGATGATTTATTTTGAAGAAAATAGACAACAAAAGTAACTAAACTGAATGATGATTTACTCAAATAAATTTAATGTTTGTAAAAGTATTTTAATTGAAGAAAGGTTTATTTATTCCGAACATAAATCAGTTTAAAGCGTCCGTTGCTCTGGTCTCGCTGTTCCATTTCAAACTGATCCAATGATTTAAACAAAGGCGTCAGTTTTTCAAATCCGAAGTTTCTAGAGTCAAAATTAGGTTGTTTTTTAAGAATCAGCGACCCAACATCGCCTAAAAAAGCCCAGCCATCTTCGTCGGCTGCATCGTTTACTGAATTTTGAAGCATCTTAATCACTTTCGCCGTGATGTTGTAAAGATTTTGCTTCTTTGTTTTTGTATCTCCTTTTTGTTCTTGTTTATTCGGTTTTAAAATTTCCAAATAAATAAACTTATCGCAAGCCACAATAAAAGGATTAGGGGTTTTCTTTTCGCCAATGCCATACACTTGCATGCCTGCTTCTCGCAACCGGGTTGCCAGTTTTGTAAAATCACTATCTGAAGACACCAAACAAAATCCGTTCACTTTTTCAGAATACAGAATATCCATGGCATCAATAATCATGGCAGAATCTGTGGCGTTTTTACCTGTGGTGTAGCCGTACTGTTGAATGGGCGTTATGGCATTTTCAAGCAAAATATTTTTCCATTTGGATAAATGCGGTTTGGTCCAGTCGCCATAAATGCGTTTTATGGTAGGCGAACCGTATTTTGCTATTTCTTCCATCATCTCTGTGATGTACTTTGAAGGTATGTTGTCGCCATCAATCAAAACGGCTATTTTTAGATCTTTTATCATAGTTGATAAAGATACAAAAATAAGATGAAAATCTTATAAAACAAAAAAGCTACTTCAATAAAGAGGTAGCTTTTGCTTTTATGAATGGCCGAATGTTTCTTTTTAGGAACAAATAATTGTTTACTTTATGTTTCACCCGTCAATACATTTATAAAGTTTGCAAATTTAATGCCATTTTACAGATAATCAAGAATATTTTTCTATTTTTCCTTTAACTCCTTCATAAAACTGGTGCATAAATTTAAAATCCACTTCCATATCATCTGTGGGGTAAAAAGGTTCGGAGATTTTATTTTGTTTATTTTGAAAATCCAGCGTAAACATAATAATAGGTACTTTGGCTTCTTTAGCTATATAATAAAAACCTGTACGCCATTTTTCTACTTTTTTCCGGGTGCCTTCTGGAGCCAGGGTCAACCGAAATTCGGCTTCTTTTTCAAACAATTTTGTTATGGCTTGCACCTTGTTTTCTTTAGTAAATCTATCAACGGGCGCACCACCCAGCCATCTAAAAATCCAACCCATAGGAAAAACAAATAGTTCTTTTTTAGCTATGAAATTGGTTTTAACCTGTAAAACGGCCCGCAACAAAACGCCTATATAAAAATCGTGCCAACTGGTATGTGGCACGGCAATAATAACTGCTTTTTTAATGGTGGTTATTGAAAAATTGGTATTTCCAACTACACGCCAACCTAAAACTTTAAAGTATAGAAATTTGGCCAGCCATTGCATATTACATTTTTTGATAAAGCGATCTAAGCTTTTCTTTGGTTATGGTTTTTTTCCAATGTTTACCAAGGGCATTTTCCCATAGCGGTTCTAGTCCCATGGCAATTTTAATCATGGTATCAAAATCTTTATCACTCAAATCGGCGCAAATGCCTTGTGGCAAAGTAATGTTGTGTTTCTTTTTCATTTCTTTGAAAATCTTGACTCCTTCTGGATAAAACTCTTCCAAATGATCAAAAACAATGCAATTGCCAACACCGTGCTTAACACCTAATAAATAAGCCAATCCGTAGCTCATGGCATGCGCCACACCTACCTGGGAGTAGGCTATGCTCATACCGCCGTGCCAAGAGGCCATCATGAGTTTTTCCTGCGATTCCTCATCGGAAAGGTTATTTTCCAAGAATATTTCCTTGCATAACTCCAACGCTGTATTGCCATAGGTTTGGCTAAAGGTATTTAAGTAGGTGCCCGTTAAAGATTCAATGCAATGGATGTAGCAATCCATGCCGGTGTAAAACCATTGGTCTGCTGGCACCTCTTTAGTCAGTTCTGAATCGAGAACAACTTGGTCAAAAGGCGTATAATCTGAATTGATTCCCAGTTTTCTAGTGGGCCCCGTAAGCACCGTTGTTCTGGAAACTTCGGCGCCGGTACCAGAAATAGTGGGGATGCCAACATGGTATATAGCGGGATTTTTCACCAAATCCCAACCTTGATAATCTTTTGCCTCTCCTTCATTGGTCAACATAATGGAGACCGCTTTCGCCAAATCCAAAATAGTGCCTCCTCCAATACCTATAATGCCTGAAGGACGTTCTTTGGAAGTTAAAATAATGTCTTCAACCAAAGCATCTACTTGCGATGTTTTAGGTTCTTCTTCCGCAGAAATAAAAATCACTTTATCATCATAAGACAATAAAATCCTTGATGTTAACCAAGCATTGTTCTTAAAAACATCATCTACCAAATAAATAAATGGCGCTTTACTGTTTAGGCGATTTGGGGTTAATATGTCGCTTAACTGATTGAAACTACCTCTGCCAAAAATAACTCTTGGCACCATTGGAAAGTTTTTGTAATTCATTTATACGTTTCTATTTATAAAGAGTAAAAATACTACTTATTTAAAATTTACTTAGATATTATTCAAAAATCATTTTAACAACTTTAAAACATCGGTTAGCGATTTGATGGCTTTGTACTGCTTGCCATTTGTTTCTTTTTTACTGACTTGTTCGTGCGCCCATGTGGTATGGAACGGCACGTGAATGGCATGCGCTTTTATGTTTACCAAGGGCAAAACATCTGATTTTAAAGAGTTCCCTATCATCAAAAATTCAGAGGGTTTGATCTCTAAATGATTCAATAACTTGGAATAATTAGCTTCTTTTTTATCGCTCAACACTTCAATATGATGAAAATATTCGGTCAACCCGGATTTTTCAAGTTTTCGTTCTTGATCCAACAAATCGCCTTTTGTTGCCAAAATCAATCGGTACTTTTTTGACAAGGTTTTTAAAACCTCCTCTACGCCATCAAGCAATTCCACGGGTTTATTGAGCATGTTTTTGCCAATATCCAAAATGGCACCAATGGCTTTTTGCGACACGCTGTAATTGGATTGCTCTAAAGCACTTTCTACCATGGAAAGTACAAAAGCCTTGACACCATAGCCATACATGGGCAAATTATCGATTTCCTTCTTAAATAATTCTTGATCGAGCTTGTTTAGGGTTTCATATTCTGAAAGCAACTTGCCAAATTCCATTTCGGCTTCCCGAAAATAGGTTTCATTGACCCAAAGCGTATCATCGGCATCAAAACCTATAACTTTGATATGTTTATAATTTATTTCCAACTAATAAATATTCTGGTTAAGATAAAAAAGACTCCCTTCTTTAAGGGAATGACTTTGTTATTTCCATATTTTTTTGGCCCTTTCTAAATCTTCGGGTGTATCAATCTCTACACCTTGCACAGAGGTCTCTACCATTTTAATGCGTTTACCATATTCCAGATACCGGATGCATTCAATTTTTTCCGAAGCTTCCAAAGACAACATGGGCAATTTATAAAAATCCAATATGGCTTGTTTTCTAAAGGCATAAACCCCTTTGTGCTTATGGTATTTTGCACCTGCATTTTTATCTCTTGGATAAGGAATCGGGCTTCGTGAAAAATAAAGTGCAAAATTGGATTGATCTACAATGACCTTTACCGTATTGGGATTGTTTATTTCTTCTTCATCCGTAATGTGAACCATCAACGATGCCAGATCAATCTCATTATTGTAATCTGTTTTAAACGCATTAATGAGTTTTCCTAAAGAAACTTCATCTGTAAAAGGTTCGTCTCCCTGTACATTGATAACAATGTCAACATCCATAAATTCCACGGCTTCGGCAATTCTATCGCTTCCACATTCATGTTCCTTTTTGCTCATCATGGCTTTGCCGCCATTATTTACAATCTCATTATAAATAATGGCGCTATCTGTAACCACAAACACATCTTCAAATAACTTGGTGGCAACAGTTGATTCATAGGTTCGCCTGATAACTGTCTTACCGCCCAAATCTTGCATGAGTTTGCCAGGAAAGCGTGAAGCAGCATAACGTGCTGGAATCATTGATATTATTTTCATCTGTAATTTTTGTTGTTTTTAAAGAAATAAATAGTTGACTGTACAGTGTATTTATTTCAGTTCAAAAATAGGATATTTATTGTTTAATTTTTTAATCTTAGCTGACTTAATCTTTTAATATGATTTAATCATTTTTAACATGAGCAACTGAAAACTGGGACTGCGACTGTTTACTGAATTAATCTTCCTCAAAAAAATCATCCTTAAAACCGATAAGGTACAATTTTTCCTTGGCACGGGTTACGGCGGTGTAGAGCCAACGCATATAATCTTTATCAACCCCGTTTGGTAAATACGGCTGTTCCACAAAAACAGTGTTCCATTGCCCACCTTGTGATTTATGGCAGGTTATAGCATACGAAAACTTGACTTGCAAGGCATTGAAAAAATTATTGTTCTTGACCTTTAAAAACTTTTTGTATTTACTCGTTTCCGATTCATAATCTTTCATGACCTCTTGGTACAATCTGTTGGAATCTTCATAAGATAATGAAGGCGTTTCCGCATCAATCGTATCTAAAAGCAACACGGTTTCAAAAGGCTGCATGTTGGGGTAATCTACCATGCGTATTTTTACTTCTGCAAAGCGAAACCCATAAAGTGCTTTGATACTGAAAATTTCCAGTACTTCAATAATATCGCCATTGGCTATAAAACCTGCTTCGGTAGTTGGTTTTATCCAAAAATAATTGTTTTTCACGACCATTAAATAATCGCCTGCGGTCAATTCGTTTTCATTGAATAAAATCCTGCTGCGTATTTGCTGATTGTACATATTGGCACGTTTGTTACTGCGCACAATAATGGCGGTTTCCTCATTGCCTAAATTACTGTACGCATCATTGATGGCGTCCATAATCTCGTAACCATCAATCAACCGAACAATATCCTTAAACCCCTTTAAATCAAATTTAAAAGCCTCATAAAATTCATCTGAAAGAGATTGGCGCAAGCTAGTGGCATTAATAAGGATTCCAGAATCTTGGTCTTGCCGCATCACTTCGTCCAATTCCATTTTAGTGACTTCTTTATTAAAATTCAAGGCCAATAAATTTTCATCCAAAGCGGGGCTTATATCCAATTTTACAGGTGGCAACTGTGCCGTATCACCTATTAAAAGCAATTTGCATTGGTGGCCGGAATACACATATTGCATCAAATCATCTAGTAAAGAACCGTTTTCAAACAATTTGGAATCGCCAGGCGTATCAGGGATCATAGACGCTTCATCAACAATAAAAATGGTGTTTTTATGTTTGTTGGGCTGTAAAACAAAACGAATGCCCCCGCCCTTTTCTTTTTTGGGAAAATATATTTTTTTATGGATGGTAAAGGCTTCTTTGCCAGAATAATTTGAAATCACTTTGGCCGCCCTGCCCGTTGGTGCCATTAAAACAGCACTCATCTTTGCTTTCCATAAGTTATTAACTATAGTGCCCACAATGGTGGTTTTTCCTGTTCCTGCATAGCCTTTTAGCATATACAGCGCATTTGTACTTTTATTAAAAATAAATTCTGAAATTTGCTGTAAAACAATATTTTGTTTTAAGGTAGGCTGAAATGGAAACTGCTGTTTTATAAGTGAATAAAATTCGGGTGACGTCATTTAGTGGTTTAACAAATTAAAAATTATCCAAATATAAGGATGATTTTTATCCTCATACGTTTTAACCATTGAAAAAAAATTGTAGATTTGCGAAGAGCATTAACAAATCTTTAATAAATTAATACACTATGTGGACAATAATTCTCGTTGCGGTTGCTGTAATTTTAGTGACTTTTGGTCTAGTTAAATTGGTAGACAAATTTATCCCTTCAAAATTTAAGCCTATTTTAAATATCCTATTGTGGGTATTGATTGCCTTTTTAGGCTACCAAACCTATATGTCTATTTACAAACCTATCCAATTTAATAAGTTAAAAAACAAGCGTTATATAGCCGTTATTGAAAGCTTAAAGGATATTAGGGATTCACAATTAGCGTACAAAGAAGTAACGGGGAAATTTGCAGGCAACTTTGATAACCTAGTGAAATTTATTGATACGGCACAATATACCATTACGCAACGCAAAGACTCCAGTATCTTGGATGTTGAAATGACCAAACGTTTTGGTGGTGTTGAAATGTACAAGGACATTGTTGTTATAGATACATTAGAATTTGTTTCCATAAAAGATTCTTTATTCAAAAAATCCACACGCTATAAAACCATGATGAACGTACCTATTCCTGGTAAAGACGATGCCAAATTTGACATGAAAGCTGGATTTATTCAACAGAACGATGTAAAAATACCTGTATTTGAGGCTTCTGTTAAAAAAGCAGTGATTTTATATGACCAAGACAAAGACCTTATTATGCAAGAAAACCAAGTTATATCTGTTGACGGTGTAAATGGTGACGCATTAAAAGTAGGCTCTATGGATGAGGTTAACACAACTGGAAACTGGCCAAAAACCTATGGCGCAAACGAATAATTTAGAAAAAATAATTGATAAAGAACTGTCCATTCAAATAAGTTTGAGTGGACTTTCTTTTTGTATCCTACAGCCAGATACCCAAACCATTTCGCATTTAAAGCATATTGATTTTGATAAAAAACTGAGCCCTTTTGAAGTTTTAAACCAACTGAAATCAACTTTTGAAACTGAAATGGCACTAAATGATAGCTTTAAGAACACCTATGTCATCCATGTCAATGAACTTTCTGCCCTTGTACCAAAACCCTTGTTTCAAGAAGATTGTTTGGCAGATTACTTAAAGTTCAACACTAAAATTTTAAAATCAGATTTTATAACTTATGATACCATTGCAAGTAACGATAGTGTGAATGTGTATGTGCCTTACGTAAACATCAACAATTATATTTATGAAAAGTTTGGTGCGTTTACGTTCAAACATTTTTCAACGGTATTGATTGAGCAGATTCTATCCATTGAAAAAAACGCTGAAACCGAAAAAGTATATGCGCACTTGGGTTCCAATCATTTTGAAATCGTGGTCGTAAATAAAGGAGCGCTTCAACTATACAATACGTTTGAATACGCTACAAGCGAAGATTTTATCTATTATTTGCTTTTCGCTGCGGAACAATTGGGCTTAAACCCAGAAACGTTCAATTTGGTCTTGATAGGCGATGTTGTTAAAGATGATGCCATCCACGCCATAGCCTACAAATACATACGCCACGTAAGTTTTGGCAATAGGTTTGATAATTACACTTACCAAACTGCTCCCAAAACAAATTATTCAGATTTCACACTTATAAAAAATTTTTAATGCGCATTATATCGGGTATTTATAAAAGCAGAAAAATTGTAGCTCCAAAAAACTTACCGGTGCGTCCTACTACCGATATGGCAAAAGAATCGCTTTTCAATATCATAAACAACCGTTTTTATTTTGACGAAGTCTCAGTACTGGATTTGTTTGCGGGCACCGGAAACATCAGTTATGAATTTGCCTCGCGCGGTACCGAGCATATTATTTGTGTAGACCAAGATTTTGGTTGTATCAAATTTATCAACCAAATAGCAGAAGCTTTTGATATGCCCATCCAAACCATTAAAAGTGACGTGTATAAATATCTTGAAAAAG
Organism: uncultured Algibacter sp.; assembly: GCA_963976905.1. Lineage (GTDB taxonomy): Bacteria > Bacteroidota > Bacteroidia > Flavobacteriales > Flavobacteriaceae > Pseudalgibacter. The sequence continues at coordinate 471 of CAXBNH010000112.1, read as the reverse complement.
CGTCCATGCAGCACAACATTATTTTTGCAGACCCGCCCTATGCTTTTACTGAAGCACAATTTTCTGAAATTGCCAAATTGGTTTTTGAAAACAAGCTTTTGTTGGAAGATGGTTTGTTGATTATAGAACATTCCAAACACACCGTTTTAGCTTCTTTACCAAATTTTAGCCATTCTAAAAGTTATGGCGGCAATATGTTCAGTTTTTTTGAAAACACAGAAACAGACTAAAAAAACAAAGCTCCCTGAAAGTTCAAAGAGCCTGTTTATTCAAGTAAATCTATAAGCCGAATTCTGTACCCTAAAAGAGCCCTTATCATTTATCTGAATGCATGGTTGCCCATACACTTTAGCTGCCTACCCTCCAACAATCGAGCGTGCCGCCCTCAAACGTTGGTTTACATGACATTGCACCACATAGAGTTTACCTGGTTTCACTACAGCATAACCTGTACATACTTTCTGTTGCACT
>CAXBNH010000111.1:0-8985 GCA_963976905.1 uncultured Algibacter sp. | reverse complement strand
ACTCGTTTACCAACCAAACCTTGGCACAAATTGAACTTTGGAACAACAATGACGCATACGGAAACGATGTGTACATGTTGCCAAAACATTTAGATGAAAAAGTAGCAAAATTACACTTAGCCAAAATTGGTGTAGAACTTACCGAACTTCGTAAAGACCAGGCCGATTATATTGGCGTGGAAGTTGAAGGGCCTTTTAAACCAGAGTATTACCGTTATTAGATTGCGGTTCATTCCTGTGAAGGCAAGAATCTCGATAATCGAAATTAAATATATTAAATCCCAAGCAGTTATCGTTTGGGATTTTTTATTTTAATAGCCTATTAATAAAACACCTTCCAAAGGCAATATCAAGCTATTACTTGTATAAAGTGTACCCAAAAAAGAATAGATTTTTGAAAAATCATCAGCATTTCGATATAGATTTCTAACTACAATAATTAAATAATCAACTTGATACATCATGTATGCTTGAAAAATATCCTTCAAAAATTGATTGTTGGCGACAGCCCTTCCTGATTCAACTTCAATGACTGTTTTTCAACCGTTACTAATAGCATCTGCATTGAAATTTTTATCAATTTGATTGTTTTGACCAAACAAAACAGGAACGTGAATTTTATTTTCCTTTGATTTGTCTTTCTCAACTTTATAGCCTATCTTTTCTAAAGAACTTCTTAGATTTTCTAAAACAGGATTACTGTCAAGCCTAAAAATATCTGTAGGTTGGTATCTTCGTTTTCTTGGAAACATGCTATTAAATCACACATTTGAGAAATGATTCCTCTAGACCTAGGAAAAATTGAAATCGAATCATACGCTAATTTATGTCCTACGAAGAAAACAAAATAAAAGTCCCAAGATTTAACGAGGCTTCTGGTTTTTACACCACCAAAAAGCGCTCAAAAATAATGAGCAAAATTAGGGGTAAAAATACAAAACCAGAATTGCTGTTCAGAAAAGCGTTGTGGGCTGAAGGAGTTCGGTTTCGAGTCCATTCTAAAAAACTGCCTGGGAAACCTGATGTTTCCATTCAAAAATACAAATTGGCCATTTTTATTGATGGCGAGTTTTGGCACGGCTATAACTGGAACGAGCGGAAAATAAAACTTAAATCTAACCGAGGGTTTTGGATTCCTAAAATAGAACGCAACATGCAACGCGACCGAGAAGTGAATCTGGAATTGAAAAATTTAGGTTACACCGTATTCAGGTTTTGGGAGCAGGACATAAAAAAAGAATTGAACAAATGCATCAATGATGTGTTGGTGTATATTGCTATTGGTGAAAATGATTGACATTATTCATCTACCAAATCCTCTTCAAAATACCACCACAAACTAGAATCGATAGAGGCTTTCATTTTATTGATATCTACATCATCTTTTAAAAAAATCGTGATGTTTTCGTTGGCGCGATTGCGCTCAACACTTTCACTTATTTCAATGGATTCTATCTCATTAAAATGTTCTAAATGCGTTTTAATCCTGGCATCCAAAGATTCATCACTCAAATATATTTTGATAGTAGGCGTTGATGGTGAATTCCTGATTTCTGACCTAAATGGCACTTCCATAATCATTGATTTTTAAGTGAAACAATTTGTGATTGCAAATGCAATAGTCTAAAGTTACGTATTTAATCAATATCTTTAAAATTAAATTTTAGTAATGGCCAATAAACAACTAAGCATTTTAAACAAACTTTTAACTCAAATAGAAATCAATATCCCTTTTAAGGAGAAAAGAAACCCGTCTGTTTCCAAATCTGATGTTGCTTGGCAATTGGGTCATGCCCTAAAAGTGATAAACCATGTTTTATCCATTTTAGAAAAAACTGAACCAGATAAATACCAAAAAAAATTCAACATCAAGCGAAGCATTTTACTCAGTTTAGGCTGGTTTCCAAGAGGAAAAGTTAAGGCACCAAGCTTTGTGACACCTCCAGAATTGATATTGGAAGAAGATTTACATGCACAATTAGAATCTGCTAATACACACTTAAATAACCTTAAACTCGTTGCTGAAAAAGCATTTTTCATCCATCATATTTTTGGTATGCTATCCAAAGTGCAAACCTTGCGTTTTTTGGAAATACATACCAAACATCATTTGAAAATTGTGAATGACATTATGAAAAAATAATAAACCCCTTCTAAAACAGAAAGGGTTTATACAAGATATGTATTTTCGGTTTTATTCTTCTAATTCCAACTTTGCTAAATCATGGAAAAAAAAATTCATTTCATCATTCATACTCACAAATAATCCGTTTGGAAATTTATTACCTAAAGAAACTGTGGTAACATCGCAACCATCGGTTTCAATAGTTCCTAAATTAAGTTCTTTTACAAAAGCATTGGTTTCTAAATTGAAAATATTAAAGGTATGGGCTTGTTGGTTGGACACAATTAAAAACCCTTTGTCAGCATATTTGGCAATGGCAATACCTTCAATATCATCTTTAAAATATTCGACACCAAAAAGCGCCAATTCTGCATCGCCTTTTTCTGGATTGGCATGGTATTTTCTAATACCAAAACCTTCGTCAGAATAATATACATAACCAGCTTCATCATCAACAGCAATAGCCTCTATTTCTTTTTGTCCGCTAAACGCACCAACTTTTCTAAGTAAATTGGCTTTTATTCCAAGTGAATCCGAAACCAATTCATATTGATATAAATAGCCTTCTCTTGGCCCATTTTTTCTGCTTACAATAACCGATATATTTCCTGTTTCTGGGTTTTTATAAAGTGACACTCCCATGGGGCGTTTCATTTCTACATTGCTTTCATCTTCAAAAACTTTAAACCCACCATTATCTAAAGGTCTCATATCTGGTACTGAAAATACGCGAATTTGATGCTTTTCTCTTTCTGAAAACACCATGACATCTGTTGAGGTTGAATCGGTTAATTTGAAACCATACTCTACATCCACATTGTTTGGATAACTAATGTTGGTAAGGCTTTTTTCTTTAATGATTTTTCCATCTAAATTGAAAGCATACACACCACCGTTAACTTCATCTTTATCGGTGCCGAAAACAATACTTTCCTCTGGATTATTTTTGTTTATCCAAATGGCTGGATCATCAGTATCATGTGGTGTTTTTTCTGTAACGGTTGCAGCTACAATTTCTGGTAATTTAGCCACACACCCTAATAGTAAAACAGTAATGCCAAAAACAATATTTATTTTTAATTTTCTCATCTCTGTTTCTTAATTTTTCTTGAACAAATCATACTTTAAACCGAACGTTAGGCGTTGGCCGTAATATTCCATTTGCATGGTTTGTGCTTTTGTACCTTGAAAATAACGTAATGGCTGATTTGTTATATTATTTAAACCTACATACAGACTCAAATTTTTATTTATTAGCACATTCGCATTAAAGTCTAAAAAGAATTGGTCGTCATAATATCTATCTTCAAAAGCACGACCGCCAATTTCATCAATGTAAGCATCAGAATAATTGGCTGATAAACGGAAACTCATTTTTTTATTTGCATAACCTAAGGATGCATTAAACATGTTTGGAGCGGTTTGTGGCAAATCTAAATCGTTACGTTCTTCGCCATCTTCATTTTTAATACCTTTTGCATCCGATGTTAAATAGGTATAATTCAGATAGACACTAAAGTTCTTTGCAAAACCTGGTAAAAAATCCAATTGGCGTTGTAGAGACATTTCTGCTCCAAAGACAGTAGCACCATCACCATTTAATGGCTGATATACTTCGTAACCATTCGTATCTTCTGATTGGCTTGTGTAAACAAAATCTTGAATATCTTTATAAAATAAACCCCCTGAAAGAATGCCTACTGATTTGAAGTAATGCTCAGCCATCACATCAAAATTCATGGATGTTGTTGGGTTTAATTCTGAATTGCCTAAATAGATTTCTTCATCTTCATTGTTAATTTCTTGATAAGGCACTAGATCAACATAATTCGGTCTTGCTAAAGTATTTGTCCATGCAAAACGTAAAACCGTTTTGTTTGACAAATCATATTTTAAATGTAAACCCGGTAAAATGTTACTATAGGAGTTTTTATCTTTTAGCTCATTGGTTCCTGCATAATCACCATCGGTATCAAAATTCACCTCGTTACCCAAACTTGTTATTTCAGTATGCTCTAATCTTAAACCAACCAACATACTTAATTTATCATATAGTTTCTGATTGGTCATAACATAACCTGCATACACGTTTTCGTCAACATCAAAATTAGCTGTTAAGTATTCCTCGGGAAGATTTTCTGCTTCAAATTGTGCTGTATCATATAAACTCAAACTTCCTAAATATTCAGGTGATGCAAACGAGCCAATACGATATTGTTTCCCTGCTAAGAAATCTGCATCTGAATAATTACGTGTTGGAACCCCTCCCAACATATCTAGATCAGAAGTTTCAGGACTGTACTCTGTAAAATCATTATCACGATTTTTGTTTTTCAATCTAGCACGCATACCAAATTTCAAAAAACCGTCTTCTTGTTTAAACATATTAAGAGGCAATTTAAAATTGGCGAAAAAATTAAAATCTTTTTCTTCTGTATATTGATTTTCTTCTGTTAATTCCCCAAATTCAAAATTATTATAAAGGGCATCGTTTGCATCTTGTGGCGTAAATAAAGGTTTGTCTAAGTTGTTGTTGAATGTGATACCGTATTCACTTTCATATTCTAAATAGCGCTCGTTTAAACGTTCCTCTGAAGCTTTTGACATAGTTGCCATCCAATCAATTTCCAATTTATTAGCTAAGTGTTCACCACCTAAACTAAAATTGAACATACGTTGATCTTCCAAACGTCTATTTTTATTTCTATCGTTATCAATACCTCCTTTAGATTGTCTTTTTGCTTCAACAGGAAAAGAAGTTAAATTTCCGTTGCTTTCCACTAAAAAATCGCCTGGTTCAATATCTTCACCATCTAAAATTTCTTGCTCTAAACGGAATCTGTTTTCGCGATCATCCCTCCAATTATAAATAGATTTAAAGTAAATATTATTATTTTCATTTAACTTAAAATCAAAATTAGTTGAAAAGCTACGACGAATACGTTGCACCAAATACTCTCTAATTTCTGATACTTTAGCGTACGGATTTACAGCAACTTCTTCTAAATTATCTTCATCATCAAATGCATTGTATTCAAATTCGTCTTCCCATTCAGCTTCAACGTTATCACTTCCAAAATCATTATCATTAATAGACGCAGAAAGCATGTAACCAAATTTACCATTATTACTTCTATCTCCTAATAAAAATGACCCGTTAAGGATTCTTTTATTGGTAATGTAATTTATTCCAGAACCAACAGTTGCAGACAAACGAAAGCCTTGTGGTGACGTTCTCGTAATTAAATTTACCGAACCACCCAAAGCATCGGCATCCATATCTGGGGTTACGGCTTTGTTAACTTCAATAGTTTGAATCATGTCTGACGGAATTAAATCCATTTGAACATTTCTATTATCGCCTTCGGCAGATGGAATACGACTACCGTTTAATGTGACCGAGTTTAATTGAGGTGATAGCCCTCTAATGATAATATTACGTGCTTCACCTTGATCTACCTGCATAGTAATGCCAGGAATACGTTTAACAGCATCGCCAATGTTGGCATCTGGGAATTTACCAATCTGGTCTGTTGAAACAATATTTGTAATATTGGGTTTATTTTTTTGGATGTTTAAAGCCCTGGCTTGACCCCCTAAAGAATAGCCTGTAATTTCAACCTCATCCAACTCGGTGCTTTTTGAAGCAAGTGTTACATTTATAGTAGTTGTTTTAGAGTTCGTTACTTCTGCTTCTTGTTTAAATTCTGAATATCCTAAATATTGAATTAAAAGATGATACGTACCTTCTGGAATATTTACCATAGTAAAGTTTCCATTAAAATCGGAAATGGCTCCCTTTTTTAACTCTTCAATTAAAATGGTTGCCCCCGGAACAGCAATACCATTTTCATCGGCAATAACGCCTCTAATGTTCCCATTTTGTGCCAATCCTACTAATGAAATCATTAGTGCTATTAATAAAAATAGATAATTTTTTCTCATGTTATTTTGTTGATTAATTAATGAAGCGAAATAACAAAATAGAGAAACGAAGTATTTTAAACGATTTTTATATTACTGTTAAGGATTTTACACAAATCCATACCAATGAGCAATTAATTAACATTAATGAAACCTTTTGGAAGATTACCATAAAAAAACCCTTTCTGAAAACAGAAAGGGTTTTAACCCTTCGACTTCGCTCAGGGTGAATTTTTAAAAGAAAATCAGTTCTTAAACCTCAAAAGGCTCAATAGAAACATAAGATTTGTTATCTTTTTTCTTTGTGAATTTTACAACGCCATCTACATAAGCGTGTAATGTATGATCTTTAGAAGAATATACGTTTTCACCTGGGTGATGCGTATTGCCTCTTTGTCTTACGATAATGTTTCCAGCAATAGCAGCTTGACCACCAAAAATCTTAACACCTAAGCGTTTTGATTCTGATTCTCTACCATTCTTAGAACTACCTACTCCTTTTTTATGAGCCATTGTCTTCAGTTTTTATATTGTTAATAATAAGTGTTTTTGAAAATTACTTTTCAATACCACCGTCTAATTTGTCCTGTAATGCTTTTAATTCATCCCATTTGCCATCGGCAGCTAATTTAGCTTGCTTTGGCCAAGTGTCTGTAACAATATGAGATAATCTTGAACTTGCTTCCGTAAGAATTGCACTTAATGCTTCTGGGTTTGCTTTTGCAACTTTAGCAAAAGTATCTAAACCTGCATTTACTAATGCTTCAGCAGCTTTAGGTCCAGCGCCTTCAATTTTCTTTAAATCATCCGCTTTAGCAGCCGATTTTTTTGGTGCAGCTTTCTTTGTTTCTCCCTTTGGAGCTTCCGCTTTTGGTTCTACTTTCTTTTCAGCTTTTGCTGGTGCAGCTTTTTTAGCTCCTGAAGCAGCAATACTTTCAATAACGATTTCAGTTAAAGATTGACGGTGACCGTTTTTAACACGGTATCCTTTACGTCTTTTCTTTTTGAAAACGATAACTTTATCACCTTTAAGGTGCTTTAAGACTTTTGCTCCTACTTGAGCTCCGTCTATAGCTGGGGCGCCTACAGTTACATTGTCACCATCACCAATAAGAAGCACATTATCAAAAGCAACTTGCTTTCCTTCTTCTGTTTGTAAACGGTGTACAAAAACCTTTTGGTCTTTAACAACTTTAAATTGTTGCCCTGCTATCTCTACAATTGCGTACATAGCGTAACGTTTATATTAATTAATTATTTAAAAAATCTATTTTCTTCTTCAGAAAACGGATGCAAATATACTGCTAATTAATTAATCTGCAAACGTTTTATTTAATTTGAGGAATATTTCCACTGTTTTTAAAAAGTTGCATGACGGCAAGTGTAGAAACCACCGTTGTTGCCAATCCCATAATAGCTACCACAAAGGTTACCAAACCAATATCGGCACCCAGGCCCCCGTGCATGATCCTAAGGAGTTCTGGCAAAAAATCTGTATTGATCTCTGTGGCGTAGAACAAGAAAAATACAGTAAAAAACAAAGTAGCAATAAAACCTGTTATAAGTCCTGTTTTAAAGCCTTCTCCGTAAGAAAAATCACTAGGGCTTTGAAGTTTGCTTAAACGCACGGCTTCATATATTCCAAATGCGGTAATGGCCGCATTTAAAAAACTAAAAAACGGGTTGGTTTGCTTATGGAATAATGCTAAAATCAAAAAATAGGCTATTAAAACAGCCGTTGTAACAAGACCAAACCGAATGGGAAGTGACATTTTTTTCATGTTGACTTTATTTTATATGCAATTAAATTTCGTAAAAAAATTCGGGAAATAATAATTTCGCTAAAACTATTTTTTACACGGTTAACTTGTTTAGTCCACTACCTCGTTACTTTTTAATTCTTTTTTTAAGATAAATAAACCCCAATTGAAACAATAACACTTGCAATTATCTAACAAATAACATTTTAATTGAAAATTGTTTCAATTTGTGTCCATTTCTTACCATCCATCGGTAAATCATTTTCCTGGTTAATTCCTAGTGTACTTCTACCATTTACAACACCTTCCTGCATTAATTTTTTAAGTTTAGAGATTATTTTTGGATACTTTGCATACAAATTATCACGCTCTCCAGGATCATTAACAAGATTATACAATTGGTATTTTGGCAGTGATTTTTCAGCATTTGAATTAGGTCGGGGATTACTCCAACCTCCTGAACCTGGACAAAAAATCAATTTCCAATCGCCTTGACGAATAGCAAAACTTCCATTAATTGAGTGATGTACCGTATAGGTTCTTTGGTAACCTTTGGAATTTTTACCTAGCATTAAGGGCATAAGTGAAAAGCTGTCTTCTCCTTCATCATCTGCTAATTTTATATCAAGAATATCTGCACAAGTAGCCATAAAATCAGTGGTACATATTGTGGCTTCGGAAGTTTTTCCTGCTGATACCATGGCAGGCCATTTAATTATAAATGGTTCACGATGCCCTCCTTCATAAATATCTGCTTTAGAACCTCTATATACATAACTAGGACTGTGTCCTTTCTCCTTCATCTCATCAATACCTGCTCCAGAATAGCAACCATTATCGCTTGTAAATACAATCAAAGTGTTTTTGGAAACTCCCATAGTTTCCAGTAATTTAACGAGCTTACCCACATAACTGTCTATTTCCATAATAAAATCGCCGTAAGGATTTAAGTGACTCTTACCTTGCCATTCTGGAGTCGGGAGAATTGGTGTATGAGGTGATGGCAATGCGAGATACAAGAAAAAAGGGCTGCTTTTATTTGCTTTTTCTTTAATATAACCATAAGATTTTTCAAAAAGAAGTGGGGTTACTTCTTGATGAACAAAATTAGTGCTTGTAGGGCCACTTCTCCACCAACCATATTTACCGATGCCTTCTGTAAGTTTATCGGGTACT
>CAXBNH010000110.1:0-9177 GCA_963976905.1 uncultured Algibacter sp. | reverse complement strand
TGGTTATGATGGTGTCTTCCAATTCAAAATACGATAAAGTCATGAGGCAGGAAAATGGCGAAACATTTACCGAATTAGAACAAGAAGGTTTGACTCTTTTTCAAAATAAATGTACCTCATGCCATGCTGGAGATTTATTTTCAGACCAAAGCTACAGAAACAACGGTATTCCCTATAATCCTAAATACACCGAGGAAAAAGGACGGGAACGTGTTTCTGGTTATGCTGAAGATTTTTATAAGTTTAGAGTGCCTAGCTTACGGAATATCGAAAAATCATTTCCGTATATGCACGATGGCCGTTTTGGAACTTTAGAAAGCGTACTGGATTTTTATACCGACGGCATGGTAGAAAATGGTGGATACGTAGATGAAAGTTTGAAAAAAGAAGATGGCTCGTTAGGAATCGATTTAACCGACCACGAAAAAGAAGCGATTATAGCGTTCTTAAAAACATTAACAGATAACGAATTTTTAAATGATAAAAGATTTGCAGAATATTAAAAAAATAGCGTTGGTTTTTACGGCTTCTATGTTATGTACATGGGGTGTGAAAGCGCACAATTTTGACCCACCAATTCACAATCACGAACCAGATGGCGTGTTGTGTGATTTATGCGGATGCTCTACCAGTAGCGGGAGTTTTGGGTTTGGCTCATTAAAAAACTCCAATTTTGTTGGGGTGCGCTATATTTATCAAAATTTTGAATCTAAAGATGGTATTTTTGCCAATTCGCCAACAAGTAAAGAAAGTTTCAATACTTATCAAATTTGGGGACGTGTGCCCATAACGGAATCATTTTATGTAAGCACCATTATTCCGTATCAAGATTTATACAGAACCTTTGAAGACAGAACAGAGCACATAAACGGTTTGGGTGATATGAATGTGATAGGCTGGTATCAATTTACATTTTATAAAAAGCAGAAAGACGGCGAAGTGGTTTTCTCCCAAGAGCGCGAACCTTCTGGTCACAGATTGCAAATTGGTATTGGCGCAAAATTACCAACGGGTGCATTTGAAGAAACATTGACCGATAGGATAAACCCAGGATTTCAAGTGGGCACAGGAAGTCTCGACGGTGTTTTTTCTTTAAATTATGGGTATAGCGGTAGCAGAATTGGTGTCAATACCACCGCAACTTATTATCTCAAAACTGAAAATAAAAACGACTACCGTTTTGGAAACCAATTTAGTTATGCCTCCAATGTGTATTATTCGATTCCTAAAACCACGTATATTATGATGCCTTTTGTAGGCGTTTCAGGCGATAATTATAAACCCATTGAACAGTTTGGGGAAACTATACCAAAAACAGATGGCGATAGTGTTAGTGGTTCTTTTGGATCTGAAGTTGTGTTCAATAAATTTACGGTTGGGGCCAACTATACCTTTCCCATTCATCAAAATCTTTTTGGCGATAATGTGAAAGCTAAAAATAGGGTTTCTGTGTATTTGAATGTGACGTTGTAGAGTTATTAAGTTATTTTGTGATACGGACTAAATAACTTAATAGCCCAATAACCATGTGTCACTTAGCCAACGGACTAATAATCTTAACATTCTGAAAAGCAATAGCACCTCTTATAATGCCAGAAATCACATCCTGCAATGCCTCAATAATTTGCATTTTCAGTTCGCTTTTGTGATAAATAAGGCTCACTTCTCTGGCGGGCGACGGCTCATTAAAATAGTGCAGGTTTTCTTTTTCTGCACCATGAATATCCAAGGTGTGCAAATAAGGTAACAGCGTCATGCCCAAACCTTCGTTTGATAGTTTTATGAGTGTTTCTATGCTACCACTCTCCAATTGAAAGGTGTCATCGGGGTTGTTTTTAAAGGCTTTGCACAAATTGATGACACCATCGCGAAAACAATGACCGTCTTCCAAAAGCAGCATATCACTAATATCCAAATCTGAAACCTCAATTTTCTTGTTTGTATGAAGCCTATGGCTTTTAGGTATGTAACTCACAAAAGGTTCAAAATATAAAACACGTTCTTTTATATTTTCATTTTCAAGTGGTGTTGCAGCAATGGCGGCATCTAAATGGCCATCATTAATTCTGGAAATGATTTCTTCCGTAGTAAGTTCTTCTATTTTAAGTTTTACTTTAGGGTGTTTTTTTATAAAATTCTTCAAAAACATAGGAAGCAATGTGGGCATAACCGTTGGAATAATACCCAATTTGAACTCGCCGCCAATAAACCCTTTTTGTTGGTCCACAATGTCTTGAATTCTGTAAGATTCGTTGACAATGTTTCTGGCCTGAGTCACAATTTTTCTGCCTACATCGGTCAACTCAATGGGTTTTTTACTTCTATCAAAAATCTGAACATCCAATTGGTCTTCCAGTTTTTGTATTTGCATGCTCAATGTGGGCTGTGTAACAAAACATTTTTCGGCTGCTTTTGTGAAATTCTGGTTTTCGGCAACTGCTAAAACGTAGGATAATTGTGTAATGGTCATGGGTATCAATTTAGGCTATAAAAATATAAAAACTATCAATAAAATTTATAGAAACTACTGTTAATTATAAATTAAATTTGTTGTGAACTTAAAATAGATATAAAATGGCACTTAATAGCTTAGGATTAGACACAAAAAAGACCAAAGATTTAGCAAATGATTTGAATGATTTGTTAGCAAATTTTCAAATTTATTACCAGAATTTAAGAGGTATCCATTGGAATATTAAAGGCAAACGTTTTTTTGACTTACATGTGAAATTTGAAGAACTTTATACGGATGCGAACCTGAAAGTTGATGAAATTGCAGAGCGTATTTTAACCTTGGGCGAAACACCTTTACATACGTTTGAGGATTATTCCGCAAAAGCAAAAGTTCCCGTTGGAAAAAATATTTCTGAAGATGAAAAAGCGGTTCAATTGATTGTAGATTCTTTAGCAAAACTGTTGAAAATTGAAAGACAAATTTTAGATAAATCTGGCGATGCCAATGATGAAGGTACCAACTCCATGATGAGTGATTTTATTGCCGAACAAGAAAAAACAGTTTGGATGATGAAAGCGTGGTTGGGCGAAACGGTTTAATAAATGAAATTGATTGATAGCGAGAAGGCTGTCTGAAAAATTAGTTTTTAGTTTATATGTCACATTGAACGCAATCGAAATGCTCTATTTACAGAATATTAAAACTTTGACTGCGCTCAGTTTGACAAGAACAAAAACACTTTTCAGGCGCTTCTTATTTTAAAATTAATTTACTAGGCAAAATACCGTATGTTTTTTTAAAAGCGGCAGTAAAATGCTGTGAATGCTTATATCCAACCTCATAAGAAGCTTCTGTAATTGTATAAGCCTCCTGTTCAATAAGGTGCTTTGCTTTTTCCATTCTGAGTTGGGTGATGTATTTAAAAATGGTTGTGCAAAAAACAACTTTAAAGGAATGCTTAAGTTTTGATGTGTTCATACCCGCAACTAAAGCGAGTTCGGGAATTGTTAATGGGTCTTTTAAATGGCTTTTTATATGGGTTTCAATTTTTAAATTTTTCTGTAATCGTCATCAGGTAAATTGATGTTTGATTCTTTACATTCGTCATCATTTGTTTTAGCTAATAAATAAATAAGCAGTTCGTTTACTTTGGCTTGTAAATAAGGCTTTTTCAAATCTTTTGGATAGTTGCAAGTAATTATTTCGTTAACATGCGATTGTAATTCAGACGATATGGGTTTGCTTTTTTTCCACATTAAAAAAGGGTTTTTGTTTGTAATGGCCTCCCCGAACTTACAGAAAATTTTTTTATACCGCTTGCCAATTATTTTCTTTATAAAGTTTTCTGTAAAAATAATTTCGAGTGTTTTACGGTAATTTGTTTTATAATTTAAAACGCCATCAACTTCTGGTAAATAAAACAGATTATAATGGTTGTTTGGAATGTAAACTTCTTTGGATAGTTTGTTAAAAGGGATGTAATGGCTAGAACCTTCAATTTCAAATTGTAGTTTAAAAAAGGGAAAGTCGTGAAAAACATCCATAGAATAACCCTTGACTTTAAGGTCTCTAATGATAATCCTTACGCCATTTAATTGGATTTCGACAATATTGCCATTTTCAAATTCATTTTCTACAATAATTTTATTTTCCTGAAAATCAATATTTTCAAAGTCCTTTTCAAATGTTTTGATCAAAACATTATTTTCAAATATGGGGCTTTTCAATATGGTTTTCATTACTTCCTTTTACGTTGTTTAAAAAACTTTTTGCGTTACAATCTGTGGTTTGTCCTTATCTATATTTGCACAAAAATATAATATTATTTGTAATTAGTCTAAATAAAAACAAAATGAAGATAAAATCAACCAATCTATTACATAGTAAAAACATAATTTTGCTATTGTCCATTTTTGCCTTACAACATGCTTTCTCTCAAAATAGTGGTGGTGTAAAAGGTCAAATTTTCACAAATGACAATAGGGCTGCCGCTTTTGTAAATGTGCGTGTAGAAAATACAAACAAAGGCACTATTTCTGATGAAAATGGAAATTATCAAATAAACAGTATTAGTAGAGGGAAACAAACATTAATATTTTCGCTTCTTGGTCTTGAAACAAAATCTATAGAGGTTATAGTTGAAGAAGGGGTGATAGCTGAAGTTAGTAACATCATCTTAAATATAAGTGAAGAGCAGTTGCAAGAAGTTGTTCTTGAAGTAAAACGAAAAAATAAATTCGACCAAAAGCAAACCGAATATGTATCACGCTTGCCTTTAAAAAACATTGAAAATCCACAAGTATATTCCGTAATTACTGGCGAATTGTTGGAAGAGTTGCAAGTTACTGATATACAAAGTACGCTTCAACAAGCGCCTGGCATTAGTAATGTGATGCAAGGGATTGGCTCTGGCGGTGTTGGTATAAACTTGTATTTAAGAGGTTTTAGTGTCGATATTGCCATGCGAAATGGTATTGGCACCACCTTTAGAACCAGTACAGACCAAGCAAATATTGAGCGTATTGAAGTTATTAAAGGGCCATCTGGAACCTTGTTTGGTACCAGTATGGTGTCATCATACGGTGGTGTTATCAATAAAGTAACAAAAAAACCGTATGAAACTTTTGGTGGTTCCGCAGGTTATTTAACAGGAAGTAATAACCTATCACGTTTAACAATTGACATCAATACGCCTTTAAATGATGAAAATACCGTATTGTTCCGGTTTAATGGAGCAAAACATAATGAACACAGTTTTCAAGATTTTGGTTTGTCAAGGAATTGGTTTGCAGCACCTGCATTAACCTATAAAGCAAGCGATAGGTTAACACTTAATATCGAAGCTGAAATTTTCAAATCAGCATCGCCTAGTATTTATTTTAATCCAGTTGGAGCAGGTTTAGACTCTATGGACGATTTGAATTATGATTTTGAACATTCTTACGGCAGCGATTATTTGAAAAATGATTTGATGTCTTATAATGTATTTGCTGAAGCGGACTATAAATTAACAGATAATTGGAAATCTCAAACCGTATTATCTTCAAGTAATTCAGATAATGAAACCAATTATCTATTCTTAGATTTTCTTGATGATAGTGATGCTGAACGCAGAATCATGAATATTGAAAGTCAGTTTTACGTAACGCAAATTCAACAAAACATTACAGGTCAATTCAAAATAGGAAACTTTGAAAACAAATTGCTTGTAGGGTTCGATTATTTCTATACAAAAACACCTTATAGAAGAACCCAATTTGTTTATGACACCGTAGGTTTTGATAATCCAACGCCAGATTTCAACCCTAAAAAATATGAGAATATGTTAGGCGAAGTTAACGCTTTCCGTATTGGACAACGCGACCAAAGTAGTTTTAGTATCTATGCTTCGGATGTTATTAATTTTAACGATAGACTGTCTGTCATGGCAAGTTTGAGACTGGATAATTTCAATGATAAAGAAAACGATTATAAACAATCTTACGTAGCCCCAAAATTAGGAGCTGTATATCAAATTGTAAAAAATGGAGTATCGGTTTTTGCGAATTACATGAACGGTTTTACCAATGTTGCTCCAGATTTATCTTCAGGCGACATTGTGAAATTAGAACCAGAATATGCCTCTCAAATAGAAGGAGGTGTTAAAGCTGAATTATTCAAAGGAAAATTAAGCACTACATTAAGTTACTACGATATTACAGTTAAAGATGCCGTAAGATATGTAAACAACGGTGGTGTTTTTTCGCAAATTCAAGATGGTGAAAAAAGCAGTAAAGGTTTTGAAATTGAAGTGATTGCAAACCCCATAAAAGGTTGGAACATTGTTGCGGGTTATGCCAATAACGATAGCGAGTTTGTTGAAGGCGATGCGTCTATTTTAGGAAACACACCGTATGCAGCACCTGAAACAACATTGAATTTCTGGACAAGTTATAAATTATCAGAAGGCATTAAAGGACTTGGTATTGGTGTGGGCGTAAACAGTATTAGTGAATCGTATGTTGATGATATGAACACGCTTTTATCGCCAGGTTACACTGTGCTTAGCAGTTCACTTTTTTTAGACAGACCAAGTTTTAGAGTGGGTTTAAAGTTCAATAATATGACCAACGAGAAATATTGGGCAAATATGGGTTCGTACGTACAACCTCAAAAAACAAAAAATGTGGTGGTTAGCTTAATGTACAAGTTTTAAAATATAATTCATAATTGGTTAAGGGGTGAGACTCGTTTTCATCCCTTTTTTAAGTTTATAGAAATGGTTAAAAAAAAAGGAAAAAGTAGGTTTCAAAAAATAGTGGCTTGGATTCACTTATGGCCTAGTTTAGTATCGGGCATCATCGTTCTATTTGTATGTTTAACAGGAACTATTATAGTTTATTGCGATGAAATCATGGATTTTTCAGCAGGCGAAGCACTTTATGTTACACCTCAAGAAAATAGAATTACCCATGAGAAAATTTTCAGCCAGATTGAAAAGCAAAATCCAAATTATCGTATTTCAGAAATTGTATTTTATAAAGACCCTAACCGTAGTTTAAGGCTTCGAGTATTTGATGTCAAAGAAAAAACACTCTTAATGATTTATATGGATCCTTATACCGGAGCTATCATTAAAGAAGACACTACCATTTACTTTTTTTACGTTACGGCACATTTACATGCCGAATTATTGGCCGGAACCATTGGTTCTTGGACTGTAATTATAGCAACCATCATTTTTTTGATTGGTTGTATTACGGGGCTTATTCTGTGGTGGCCTAAAAAATGGAACAAAACCACACGGCAAGCCAGTTTTAACATCAAATGGAAAGCAAAATTCAAACGCTTGAATTACGACCTTCATAACGTATTAGGATTTTATACTTTACCCTTTTGCATCATATTAAGTGCTACGGGACTTATCATTTTTTTTCATCCGCTAATGGATTTTACCGTAAAGGTTTCAGGTGGCGATGCAATGAGTTTTCAAGAACAATTGCCCAAAGCAGATAGCACACGTGTATCCAAAGATTTGGTGGGTTTTGCTTATAAGTCATTACATGAGGAATATCCTGAAAAACAAGCTGTAAATTCATGGGTTTTTAACTTGGAAAAAGCAGGGGCTTTTACGTTGAACTCAGGTAAGCCAGGACTAAAAAGCATCGAAAATCTAGATTTTACGGTTTATGATAGATATACGGGTGAAAAAATAAAATTAAATCCGAAACAGGTCACTCACGAAAAAACCGAGAATGTGGTTTGGCAACTTCACATGGGGCAATGGTGGGGTCAAATAGGAAAATTAATCACTTTTATAACAGGTGTTGTAGCAACCTCATTATCTATAACTGGATTTTTAATTTGGTGGGGAAGGCGTAAAAAAAGTAAGCATGTTATAGTTTAAAAAGCAAAAATAAAGCATTCATAGTATGAAAAAATTCTTATTTATAATAACATATTTCATTATTTTAAATTCCTTTAGTCAATCAAAAATTGAAATAGGCGAGAAGCATTCACTTTTTTCAACTGTTTTAAATGAAAATAGAGCATACTGGATATATCTGCCTCCTAATTATAACGATACTATTTATGCACCAGAAACGTATCCCGTAGTTTATTTTTTAGATGGCGATAGACATTTTCATTCTTTAACAGGTATTCAAGATTTTTTAAGCGTTGGCCCTTATGCATCATTGCCCAATATGATTTACGTAGGTATTTTAACTTCAGAAAATAGAAGCAGAGATTTAACACCAACTAATGTGAACAAACCCCAAACCAACAAAGGTTTTGTCTTTCCCAATACTGGCGGAAATGACCAATTTTTGGAGTTTATAGCTTCCGAATTGATGCCAGAAATAAATAAAAAATACAGAACTAATGGTTATAAAACCTTGATAGGTCATTCCTTTGGAGGGCTTACTGTATTTAACACGTTGTTTACTAAACCAAATTTATTTAACGCCTACATTGCCATAGACCCTAGCGTTTGGTGGGACGATGAATATATTTTAAATAAGGTAAGGACAGAATTAGACGGCTTAAATTTAAAAGGAAAACGACTTTATATAGCACAAGCCAATAACATTCCTACTTCGGAAGATAGCGATAGAACCCATGAAAATGCTATTATTACTTTAAAAAAGGAATTAGAAAAACATACAAATAGCGAATTAAAATGGTCGTTTTGTTTTTTTGAAGAAGATGACCACGGCACCATTCCGTTGCCCAGTGAATATTTTGGGTTACGATATGTTTTTGAAGGCTATCAACTTGATGCAAAAATGGTGGCTGCACATCCAGAGTTGTTAGTTGAAATTTTTGATGAATTTAAGAATAACATTGGTTATAAATTCAATCCTGATGAAGCCAGAATTGATGATATAGCTCAATTTTGTGCACAGACCGATAGGCCAAAAAAAGCCATTCAACTTTTTAAGATAAATCAAGATTACTATCCAAATAGTATAAATACCTATGTTAGTTTGGGAGATTTTTATACTGAAATTTCAGATTTTGACAATGCAAAAAAGGAATATCAAAAAGCATTGAAATTAAAACCGACATCCAAATTGGTTTTAAAAAAGTTAAATACTTTAAATAAATAGGAGTTCTTTAAAACAACCCTCGAGCCTTTATTTCCAAATATTTATTAATCGTATCGATGGTTAAATTTTTCGGCGTGGTTAAAATAGAATAAATGCCATATTTTTTCAGTTCGCTGACGATGAGGCGTTTTT
>CAXBNH010000109.1:0-9316 GCA_963976905.1 uncultured Algibacter sp. | reverse complement strand
CGCCCACAAATAAATTACCTGCTGCATCAAAATCCATTCTCATGACACCAGATTGGAATCCAGATTTAAAATCGAATGCAACACCTTGATATTCTCCTTTTACTTTTTCAAGAACCACTCGAGATATCTTACTTTGTCCCATATCTCCAATAAAAACTTGACCGCTGAAAGGACCAAATTTTCCTTGGGTGTTATCTTTTTTGGGTTCGGAAGTAGATATTCCCAAAATACCATGAGGCAAGATAACAGCTGGCAATTGCAATTGTGGAAAATACTTTTTGATTTCATATTTGAAATCTGGATCTTTTTCGTCCAAAATATTTTCTGGCTTTACGAATCTGCCATTCTTTTTTACTTGCCTTTTATCAATTTTGTTATAAAATTCTGCTTCTGTGAAATTGATGGGGGACCCTTCCAGTTCTGCCCATCTTAAACCAGCAGGGTGTCCTGTAAAAGCGCCTTTTGGAACGTGCCAAATAGCGCCAGAACCTTGCCAATCACCTTGATTGTCTGTATAGAACAATTCGCCATCAATCAAACCAGGTCCAGCTGGAGAACGCATGCCTGTTGCCCAAGGTTCCATGTTTCCGTCTTCGGTAATTTTCATGGTCCAGCCCCTCCACGGCACACGGCTTTCGCCACGCCACCATTCTTGATCCCCAAAAGCCACATTGGCTGTTACAAAAAAGGAATTGTCTGGGGCCAAAACGGGGCCAAATGAATATTCATGATAATGGGTGGATAGTGGCCATGCGTAAATGGTTTGGTATTCATCAGCGACCCTATCACCATCGGTATCTATCAATTTAGTCAACTCACCACGCTGTGCCGTGTATAAAGCACCGTCTTTATATGCCAAGCCTAAAGGTTCGTGCAAGCCAGAGGCAAACTTTTTAAAAACTGCCTTACTTCCATTACCCATGGTTGGATTTTCAATAATCCATACGTCACCTCTTCTGGTGCATACCGCTATGGAGCCATCTGGCAATGATAAAACACCACCACCTTCAATTTGTACACCTTCTGGTGTTGGTACGGTTGTTATTCTATAATAATCGTCTTCTGTTGGCACTTTTTGGGCAAAGGCAACTTGAACTAATGCTGCTAGAGCTAGAAAAAATAATGTTCTCATGTTTGTTTTGATTGTATAATGCTTCATAAGGCTTACCAAATTATTTCATATTTAACAGGACTTCCGTCTATTTGTAAAACCAATTCGGTTTTCCCATCAACTTCCCTAATTATTGGTATTTGCCCTGAAAGCATATGGATGTAATATTGTTTTCCGCCAATAACATAAGAGCCATCGGCAGCCTTTTCAATGGTGCCCGATGCCAGTTTTAAGTACCAATTTGTCAATCCTGTTTTTGAGAAAGTCACTTCTTGCACTAAGTAAGTATTTGTGTTATCTGTAGTTATTTTATTCTCGATAGCAACACCGTTATATACATTTTTAAAAATAGGCATACCACTATTTTTATCAATAGAATATCCTTTGGAAACGAAATTTGGAGCCTCTCCCGTTTCTGGAAAAGCACTGTTTTGAGTTTCCAATCGTGTTATAGGTTGATTTAAGAACGTCCAGTTAACAGCTCCTCTTGTATTGAAAGAACCATCTCCTCTATTATGCCACATAGGCGTTGCATCAACAAAGTCTCCACGCCACATACCTATGAGGTTTGCAGCCCCTAAATCATAAATAAAATTTACGCCTGTTGGTGTACCAACCCCAATAGTGTGCGATAATCTTTTTCCGTTTCCTTCAAAACTTACGAAACCTCTTAATAGTCTTGGGGTTGCCTCTGCATCCACAAAAATAGGAGATACCGTTGTAACACTTGCTGGATAGGAATCCAAAACATTGAATTCTTTTATATTTGTTGAAGCACTTTCCATGGTAAACCCCAATCTTGGTGCTCTCCACGCTGCCGATTTTATATTAGTCATTTCAATAGCATGGCTCCCTTTTGTTAACATAAGCGTTTCGCTTACACCACTTTCTGAATCTGAAGAATTGCGCTCTGCCAATGTTTTACCATCCAATACTACTTTTAAGCCTCCTGTATATCCAAATGATAAGGTATAAGTATCTGCCTCATCAATTTGAAGTGTTCCTGAATATATAAGTCCGTATGCGTCTTCTTCACCTACAACATTTACATCTATTTTTTCAGAAGTTCCTGAGGCTACTACCATTTCGTTATCAAGATCTTGCAATTGTTTAAAATCTCCTTTGTAAACCCTATAAGATAAACCTTTTAATTCTGCCGAAGATTCTTTTAACAATTGATATTTAAAATTACGAATGGCTATTGGGCCATGGTTTCCTTGAATTAACAAAGGGCCTTTAGCGACTTCATTTTTTTCGATAGGACCTCCGGTATGTGTAAAAACCTCTACATTACTATGAATGCGGACACCATTCAAATCTACCGAAATAAATTTGGCATTGGAAATTTTTTCCCCAGCCTCATTAAAACGAGGCGCCTGAAAATGAACCTTTATTTTTTGCCACAACCCAGGTGCCTTTGATGCATTGCTTGTTGGCGGAATCCCTCTGAATATTTTATCTGGTTCTGATTCCCAATTATTATGGAAACCTCCCATATCAGACCCTAAGGGATTTTTAACGCCCCAACTGTCTTTTAACTGCAATTCATAGCGTCCTTGGAAATAAATCCCTGAATTGGAACCTTTAGGAAGCAACACTTCCAATTCTAATTTTAAATCGCCATGCTCCCAATTGGTTACCAAGGCGTCATTTTTATTGGCATCATTGATGTTCAAAACAACACCTGTTCCTGCCGTAAACTCAATGGGTTTTAATGGCTCTGGTTCATTTCGTTTCTTTTTTCTTTTCTTCTTTTTAGAACCATTTTCTTCTTCGGCCTCATGGTGCACATCTATATTTCTATTTACGGTTACACCACCTACAATTTGCCAGTTTCCAGCTTGTTCATTAAAATCATTCAAATTTTCAAGTGAAATCTGTTCTTGCGCGAACAGACTACAACTAAAAAATATAAGCAAAACAGATAATCGTTTTTTCACAAAAGTTACTTTTAAGTTAAACATTTTCTTATTCTTTTTATGCATTTAAAAACATGCCAAGCAATATAGACAAAATGCCTGATTTATTACCAGTTTAAGGTTTACTTTTAACATTAAAGTTTATAATTTGTCATTTATTAATGTCCGAAAACCACCTTAAAAACAACACCTATCTAGCTGTTTATTCTCATAAAAAAACCTGTAAATAAATAATTTACAGGTTCTTAAATATTACAATATTTACTTTTTGACTTTAACTAGCCTCTTGTTTCTTTTCTCGTTTCATTCTCATAATCTCCAACTTTTTCAATTCTTGTTGAATCTCCTCTCTTCGTTTCATGGACTCTCGTAACTTCTCGTCTCTAACAGCTTGTTTTCTGGCGTTTTCTGCTTTCCTTAATGCTTCTTTTTCAACCTCTAGTTTTCTTGCTTTTCTTTGGCGGATTTTATCTAAAGCAGTTGATAAATGGGCAAAACCATACATGCAAATAAACAGCAGGGCAATTATTGATAAAATGATATAACCGTGTTCCATAATCTAGTTCAATTTGGATAATTTTAATTACTATTAAAAACTGATAATTCCATATTATTGGAAATATCCATTATAAAATTATAAAAAAAGTAAGTATCCAAAAAAATAAAAAGCCGAACAACTAAAAAAGCAGATAAAAGTATGGTTTCAAGCTAAAAACAACCAATCAATCAAATATAATTACGTGACAAAATAAAGTGTATGAATTTAAAATAGCTAGTTTTAAAAAATGTTTTTATAACAATATGGAAGCTACAGTTCAGTTTTATTATCAATCTCAAAACCATCATGTTTCCACTTGGATATACCGCCATCTAAATCATATATTTTAATAAAACCAGCATCCAATAGTTTCTGGGCACATTTTGCGCTTCTACCTCCTGAACCACAATATAGCAATACGGGTTTATTTTTATCTAATTTATCAATGTCGTCTAAAAAAGTTGGTGATTCAAAATCAATATTCTGCGATTTTGGGATGGACTCCTTATTATGTTCTTCTGGAGTTCTGACATCTACTAATTGCACATTATCCAGTTGCAAAAAAGTATTCATTTCTTCGGGAGAAATAACTTTTATCTCGCCTTCAATATTTTGATTACAGCTAAAGGCTGCCAACAAAAAAAATAGTCCTAAAATGGTGTGTGATAGTTTCAAAATCTTCTGCATTATTCTATATCGCCTTCCCATTCCAACATACCGCCCAGAAGATTATAGGCGTTTTCGAACCCTAATTCTTCCATAATCTGGCATGCTTTTCCGCTTCTATTTCCCGAGCGGCAATACACATAGTAGTTTTTACTTTTATCAAGCGCATCCACTTCATCAATAAACTCCTGACCTTTATATATATCTATATGTATTGCGTTTGGTATAATACCATCTGCTACTTCAGCATCTGTTCTTACATCTAAAACAACCGCATTATCATCATTTTCTAACTGCGATAACCATTCTTCTTGTGTTAATTCTTCCATGTTTAAATTTATAAAAATCAAATTTAATATTTTCATTCGACTTTTTAGACGAAAAAACATAAGAAGTGTTACATATTGGCTATTGGTCATTTAGTTTAATTGAAGCAAGACTAAACAAACGCATTAACTTAATTGCCTTTTCATTAAACCATTTTAAACTTTAATGCCACAACCAATGGCTTTGGTTTCTGTTTGCTCTACCGCTTTTCCATTTAGTAAGGCGTCAACGGCATTTTCGACATACTTGGTATTTACAGCAGAGGAGTCTTTATAATTATCATCAATCGCCCCAATATATTTAACGACATTTCCTTTAGATGTTTTTTGCAATACAAACATGTGCGGTGTTTTAGTGGCTCCAAATTGCGGAAATACCTCTTGCTTTTCATCCATTAAATAAGGAAAAGAAAAACCTTTTGATGCAGCTCGCTTTTGCATAGCTTGATAGCTATCTCCGGTTTTAATGTCGGGATTATTGGGCATAATAGCTATCACAGGATAGCCTTTTGGCGCATACTTTTTATCCAAAGCAATAATCCGATCCTCATAGGCTACGGCAAACGGGCACGTGTTACAGGTAAACGTGATGATAAACCCCTTGGCTTCTTTGTAATCTGATAAGGATACCATTTTACCATCTATGTTCTTCAATTTAAAATCCGTAACAGTGTCACCAATTTTATAGCCGTTACCCACAACGGCAAATGCACTAAACAAGATCATTAGTACAGCGATTGGAAATAATTTAATTGTTTTCATGGTTTTTTATTTTAAAAATGGTTTGATTTCTGCTTCTAATGCTTCATAAGTGAACGATTTTTCAAAAAACCGCCGTTCATCGTTTTTATAAATAACCGTTGCTGGAATAGAGCCTGACCAGGTTTCATCAACTTTCGGTATCCAGGTATTCATGTCGGCATCATCAAGTGCCACTACTTTTGAAGCTATTTTTTTATCTCGTATAAAGGGTTTTAATTTAGAATCATATACATGTGGAAAATCTAAACTGACCAAAATAACCTCCACATTTTTTCCTTTATATTCCGTGTTCAATTTCTCAAAATACGGTAATTCTTTAACACAAGGTGCGCACCAAGTGGCCCAAAAATTAATTACATAAACCTTACCATCCTTTTGGTTTAAGAGTTTTTCCAAGCCATTAAAGTCAAATACCTCTAATTCTATATCACGAATGGCTATGTTTTTATTGATTTCAACCACAGCCTCTTCAACGACCTTTTTTTCTGATTTCTTTATATTGTTGCAGGCAAACAGCGATAAACCAAAAATTATAAACATAAAATATTTCATAACCATAAAAATAATTAAAGAACCATTGATATCTAAACGTTTAACATTTTTTTATACCAGCACAATCGATAGCTCCATATTATTTTCATAAATTCGTACATACAACAATCACTTGGTTAATGAAGATTGAATAGCTATTAAAACCTGATTCTAATTTATCTTTAGAAAAGAAAACAATTATCAGCATTTTATATACTACAAATGAGGTAAGTACCAAAATTAACGATGCGTTTAAACCATTTGATATTTCGGAACAACAATTTAATGTGCTTAAGATTTTACGTGGGCAAAAAGGAACTCCAGTTACTTTAGCAGAAATTCAAGAACACATGATTAGCAAAATGAGCAACACCACACGCTTGATAGATAAACTGATCAAAAAGGGCTACGTTAAAAAAAACAATCAATAACAAAAACAAACGTAAAGTTGGTATCTCTATAACCTCCGCAGGTCTTAGTTTACTCAATAAAACGGAAGCTGTAATGCTTAAAAAAGAACAACAGATAACCTCTACTTTAACATGGCAATAGCGAAAAAAGTGAATTGATTAGATTATTAGGTAAGATACGGTTAATAGCAAACTAAATTCTCTTAAACCTAGTAATCAACCAAAGGCTATCATATTCATTTATGATAGCTTTTTTGTTAAAAAAAAGCCGAAAGTATTGGATAGTTGTATTTTCATTTTTATATTTGAGCCCAATTAAGAAATAAATGAATAGAATTTTAAATAAAACTTGGTGGTGGTGCTTCAGAAATCTCATTTCGTGAACTAGACCCGCAGTATATTTAAAATTAAAAAATATCCAAAAGGCTTGTCTTCACGACAGGCCTTTTTTCATTCTGAAATTGTTTCAGAATATTACAAAACAATGACATTTTATTACACATGAAGCGTTTCAATTTATACACCCATCACAAAAAAATATTGGCAGATACCATTACACCTGTTAGCATCTATTTAAAAATTAGGGACAAATACCCCAATAGTTTGCTTCTGGAAAGTAGTGATTACAGAGCCAATGACAATAGTTTTTCATATATATGCTTTAATCCCATAGCGTCCATTAAGGTTGAAAATGAAACCATTTACCAAACATTTCCCGATGGCAGTACCACTTTAGAAAACATCGATAAAAACACCAATGTTTCTGAAGAAATACACAAATTTACCCAGTATTTTAAAGCAGATTCTGATGAAGATTTCAAATTTATAAACAATGGCATTTTTGGTTATTTAGCCTATGATGCTGTTCGGTATTTTGAAGACATCGAGATTTCAAAAAAGCCAGATTTTTTAGAAATCCCCGATGTGTTTTATGCGGTTTACCAAAACATTATCGCCATAGACCATTTTAAAAATGAAGCCTATATTTTTGCACATTGCCACAATACGGAAAGCAATATCAATGATATTCAAGATCTTATCAAAGTAAATAATTTTGCATCTTATAATTTTGCAACCGATGGAAACATAACATCAAATTTAAAAGATGAAGAATTTAAAGAACACGTAGAATTAGCAAAAAAACATTGTGGACGCGGCGATGTGTTTCAACTCGTGTTATCAAAAAGTTTTTCGCAAAAATTTAAAGGCGATGAGTTTAATGTGTACCGCGCTCTACGAAGCATCAACCCATCTCCTTATTTATTTTATTTCGATTTTGGAGGCTTTAAAATATTTGGAAGCTCGCCCGAAGCCCAACTTATAGTGAGCGATGGCAAAGCAGAAATACACCCCATTGCCGGTACTTTTAAGCGCACTGGAGATGACACCAAAGATGCCGAATTGGCAAAACAATTGGCTGCCGATGAAAAAGAAAACGCAGAGCACGTCATGCTTGTGGACCTTGCCAGAAACGATCTGAGCAGGCACGGCAACCAGGTAACGGTTGATAATTACCGTGAAGTGCAGTTTTTCTCGCACGTAATCCATTTGGTAAGTAAAGTAACGGGGCAAAAGCATCCAGAAACAACAACTATGCAAATGGTCGCAGACACCTTTCCAGCGGGAACACTCAGTGGTGCGCCCAAACATAGGGCCATGCAACTTATTGAGCAATACGAAAAAACAAGTCGTTCCTTTTATGGCGGTGCCATTGGTTTTATGGATTTTAATGGTAATTTTAATCATGCCATTATGATACGTACGTTTTTAAGCAAAAACTACCATTTGCATTGGCGAGCGGGCGCTGGTATGGTTTCTAAATCAAACCCCGAAAGCGAATTGCAAGAAGTTTACAACAAATTAGGCGCCTTAACAAAAGCGATTGAAATTGCTGAGGATATTTAATGTTTTGTCATTCCTGCATTGGTCGCTGAGCGTAGTCATTGTGAAGACAAGAACCTCATGAACAAAAGTTGAATTTAAAAAAACACCCGTTAAAGTTTATTTTGAGCGGAATCGAAAAACGAGCATGAATAAAAAAATATTAGTCATAGATAATTACGACAGTTTTACATACAATCTTGTACATTATTTAGAAGATTTAAACTGCGATGTTACCGTAGTAAGAAACGACAAACTTACCTTGGAAGATGTAGAACCTTTTGATAAAATCGTATTATCACCAGGTCCAGGCATCCCCGATGAGGCGGGGTTATTAAAACCCATCATTGAAACATATGCGGCAACAAAAAGCATTTTAGGCGTTTGTTTGGGGCAACAGGCCATTGGCGAAGTTTTTGGTGGGTCGTTAATAAATTTAGACAATGTGTATCACGGTGTTGCTACCAAAGTCACTATTTGTGTGGATGATGAAACCCTATTCAACGGGCTCGAAAAAGAGATTGAAGTGGGGCGCTACCATTCATGGGTGGTAAACCCCAACCTACCCGATTGTTTAGAAGCGACCTCGTTTGATGAAAACGGACAAGTGATGTCTTTACGCCACAGGGAATATGATGTAAGAGGGGTTCAATACCATCCCGAATCGGTTTTAACGCCACATGGAAAACAGATTTTGAAGAATTGGGTAAATAACTAGATTTTTTCATTCCTGTGAAAGCAGGAATCTACTATAAATTGAAATAAAATTAAACAGATTCCTCCCGTAGTTTATCTTGACCGAAGACGAAAGTAAGGAATGACAAATAAAAATTGTCAATGAAACAATTACTAAACAGACTCATAAACCACGAAACCATATCAAGCGAAGAAGCCAAACAGGTATTGGTCAATATTTCCAAAGGAGATTACAACCAAAGCCAGATAGCTGCTTTTCTTACCGTGTTTATGATGCGAAGTATTACCCTTGAAGAATTATCAGGATTTAGGGACGCCCTGCTAGAATTATGCATTCCTGTTGATTTAAAAGATTTTAATACTATCGATTTATGTGGTACGGGTGGCGACGGCAAAGATACCTTTAACATATCTACACTAGCTTCTTTTGTAACAGCTGGAGCTGGCGTTCACGTGGCAAAACATGGTAATTATGG
>CAXBNH010000108.1:0-9330 GCA_963976905.1 uncultured Algibacter sp. | reverse complement strand
CTAAGATGTTTTTTAATTGTTCGTCGCTTATGTTTTTCGATGCTTTAGGAAAAAGATCCACATTGTAATGTTTGTCAACAGATTTCATCAAATCGATATAATAGCCTTTTGATAATACTGTCATATAGCCGTTGGTTATTGCATCGGTCAATGAGGCTTCGCCTTTCCAGGAGTGGATGACCACGTCTTTTGGCAAACCGGGTTGCATGATTTCTTCCCAACCCATCATTATTTTGTTGTGTTTTTTTAGAATAGCAAGCACTTTTACATTAAAATAATTTTGAAGTTCGTGATTTGTTTTAAAACCATGTTGTTTTTTAAAAGTTTCAATTTTTTTGCTTTCATCCCAATGTTTGCCTTCGTTTTCATCGCCCCCAATATGAAAGTAGGTGTCTGGAAATAGGGCTGCCATTTCTGTAAACACATCTTCTAGAATTTCGTATGTTCTCGGGTTGGTGGGGTCTAAGGTAGGATCAAAAATACCCGAATCGCGTTCTATGCCATAGGTGGTGTTCTCTTTGCTGCCTATCTCAGGGTAAACGGTTAGCCAAGATGTTGCATGGCCCGGCACATCAAATTCTGGCACCACCCGTATGCCTAAATTGGTGGCATACGCAACCACATCTTTTATTTGTTCTTGTGTATAATATAGTCCATCAGAACCCTCTTGGTGTAGGCGGGGGTGTGATTTGATTTCGGCCCTAAAACCTTGGTCGTCCGATAAATGCCAATGGAATACGTTCATTTTAACAAATGCCATAGCATCTAAATTGCGTTTTAGAACATCTATTGGCTGAAAATGCCTAGCAACATCAATCATCAAACCACGCCAAACAAAGCGGGGCGTATCATAAATGACCACTCCGGGAATATAATATGAGGTCGCGTTATTGGTTACCAATTGTAAAAGGGTAGCCAAAGCCCTTAAAGCACCTACATCGGTTTTTGAGTTGATGGTTATTTTATCTGAAACAACTTCTAAGCTGTACGATTCATCTGTGTTAATAGTTAAATCGGCTACACTATTATAAGTGATTTCTATGGAAGCTGCTTTTTTGTCATTCTTTTTAATAGGAAAACCATAGTCCAAGAAAACACCTGTTTTGTTTGATAAATGTCTAAGAAAATTAACGGCGGCATTACGAACTCGACCTGAATTATCAGAGTTTATGGAGATTGTAACTTCGCTATTAATGATAAACTGAGTAGCATTTTCTTTAATGTCCTTTGGCCAAGGCATTAAATTATAGGTTTCAGCCAACATGCTTTGAGAGCTAGCATATTGACATGAAAAACCAAAAGTTAAAATAAAAAGTATGATTTTGTTCATCTGATTTTTAATTTAGTAAAAGTGGTATTAATGGATTTTGATATATTTTTCAATGATGTTTTGTTTTATTCCTGCGGCTTCAATTTCTTCAACCCCCGATTGAACCAAAGTATCTCCTTTAAATTCCACTATAAATGGAAATTGGTGGTTTTTTAAGGCTTCGACTGAAGTGAAACTTAGGGTTTCCACATAATCATTGCCGTGTAATGTATAAGTTCCGCCACCGCCATAAAAATTTTCAGCACTATTTTTCTCTTGGTTAAAAAATGAAAAATGACTGTTATTGATGATTTTTATGAAATGGGTATGCGTTAGATCTTTTATTTTCAATGAGTCGTTTTCCATGATTTCAGCATATACCATTTTCCAAGTGCCCATAATTTTGTTTGGTTTAGGGGTTTCGTTGGTAGAACAGCGAAATAGGCTGAACCCTAAAATAACTAATAACAATAGGTTTTTCATGGTTTTTCTTTTAAAAATGATAGCGTTTAAAGGCTTCAATAGCTTCATAATCAGCCAAGCCTAAATCATTGTATTTTTTGGCGGTCAATCGGTTTCTATCCTCAACACGTACCCAAAATTCCCTAGAATCATCACCTTGGAACATCACGCCATCTTTTTGTGATTGGTGGTAAAAAATAGCATGTCGTTTTTTAAGTACTTGATCCGGGCTCATAGGTACGGCCATTTCTATTTGATGCGATTCCCACTCGTGCCATGCGCCACGGTAAAGCCAAACCCAACAATCTTCCATGTATTTATGGCTCTTAAGAATTTCTAAGGAAATAAACAAAGCATCCAAACATACTTTATGCGTGCCATGCGGATCGGCTAAATCTCCAGCAGCATAAATTTGATGGGGTTTTATAGACGCAATCAAGTTGGTCATGATATCAATATCATCGTTTGAAATGCTGTTCTTTTTAATGGTGCCCGTTTCATAAAAAGGTAAATCAAGAAAATGGACATTTTCATCATTAAGTCCTAAATATCTGGTGGCTGCAAGCGATTCACTTCGCCTAATCAATCCTTTTAATTGACGGATATCGTTAGAATCTATATCATTGTCTGTTTTGATTTTTAGAAAATTGATGATGCTTTGTGTTTCCTTACAATTAGGGCATAGGGTTTGTGTAATTTCTGCAAATTTTAAAGCTTCTTCATCTGAAACCGCTATGTTTCCTGAGGTTTGGTAGGCAATGTGCACCTCGTGCCCTTGTTCTACCAACCTATCAAAAGTACCGCCCATGGAGATGACATCATCATCTGGGTGAGGACTGAATATAATGATGCGTTTTCTGGGTATATTGGCACGCTCGGGTCTGTTGGAATCATCGGCATTGGGTTTCCCGCCGGGCCATCCAGTAATGGTATGCTGCAGTTTGTTGAACATTTTGATGTTCAAATCATAAGCAGTGCCTTCTTCCGTAAGAAGTCCAGACATCCCGTTGTTATTATAATCTTTATCGGTTAATTTTAAAATGGGTTTGCTCAAAAGCTCTGAGAGCCAAACCACGGCCTTTAGTTTTAAGGATTCGTTCCAAACACAAGCGGTAACGAGCCATGGCGTTTTTACTCGGGTCAATTCAGAAGAAGCCGCTTCATCTAAGATGAAAGTTGTATTATCATGGTTTTGTAAATAGGTAGCAGGGACTTCTGGGGTTATTTCGCTCTCAATGGTTTCTTTAATAATTTCTGCTTTGTTGGCTCCCCAACCCAAAAGTATAATGCGTTTGGCACTAAGTACGGTGCCAATACCCATGGTAATGGCTTTTCTGGGGACGTTGTCAATACCTAAAAATGCGGGAGCGGCATCTACACGTGTAATATGATCCAACGTGATGCTTCTAGTGCCCGAATTGAAATGCGAGCCAGGCTCATTAAACCCGATGTGCCCTGTTCTGCCAATTCCTAAAAGCTGGAAATCCAAACCACCTACGGCTTTGATTTTCATCTCATAATCAATACAAAATTGATAGAGTTCTTCAGCACTAACTTTACCGTCTGGGATGTTTATGTTTTCGGGTAAAATATCGATATGATTGAAAAGATGCTCGTGCATAAAGTAAAAATAACTTTGTATGTTATTTTTATCCATGGGGTAATATTCATCTAGGTTGAAAGTGATGACATTTGCGAAACTCAGGCCTTCTTCTTTGTGCATCCTAACTAGTTCTTCATACACTTTTATGGGTGAAGAGCCCGTTGCCAATCCTAATACACAGTTTTTATTTTCTGCTTCTTTCTCTTTGATTAAATCTGCGATTTCACGAGCAACAAGAACGGAGGGTTCATTGGATTCTTCAAAAATTACGTTGTGTATTTTTTCAAATCGTGTATCCTCAAATTTCCCTGCCTTTTTATATTGGATGCTTTTATAATTAGCAAATTCTAGTTTCATTCTTAATTTTTTAAAATAAGCGAGGAAAATGGAGTTCCTCGCTTATCATTTAACCATTCAAACTTCTTAGCGTATAAAATTCAATTCAGGCTAATTGGCGTCCCACCACACTTTATTCAACCAATCATTAGTGCCGTCCATTCGGTCCAATGCCTCTAAATAATTAGCTTCTGTGGCACCATAAATTGCCAATTGTTTGATGCCAGCCTCTACACCTTTTTTGTAGTAATCTGCTGGTGCTCCGGAAACCCAAGTTCTTAAAGCGGCCTCTGCCAACAATAATTGTGTTTCTGAATAACTAACATGCAGAAACGGTGTTGTGTTTTGCTTTAAATATGATTGGATTCCTGATGTTGCTGCGGCACCACCAAAAACATCCCATTGAAAAGTTCCTCCGGGGATACCCACATATAAGTCTTCGCCGGGCTGTATGACACCGCCCCATATTACACCGCTAGATGTTTTTGGGGTTGCTATCATGGGTAATCTCGGGTCGTCATGATCTCTTAAAAAGTTAATTAAAAGGGAACTGAAATGATCAGCATCCGCATTTCCTATAAAGGCATGGGCCAACCCATTGCCGCGATAATCTGATAGATCGCCATTAAAGGCAATATCGCCATGGTACATGATGCAGTTGTCGTCATTGTTTTCAAAAACACCGTTTGCAAAAGCTGCTTTTACTTGTTTTTCTGCTTCTACAGGCGCAATTTCAGAAATACGCATGCCTAAGCGTAAGCGCAATGCGTTTGCCAGTTTTTTCCATTTCGAGATGTCCCCATCGTAAAAAAGATCACCGGTAACTGTACCTCCATTGGCGTTCAATTGGTTGTAGCTTTCTTCTAAATCAGTAAAAAACGAACTGTATATATCTTCTTGTCTGTCATACTTAGGAGTTACAATGCCTTCTGAAAACCCCACGCCAGCTTCAGAGTATGGAACGTCTCCGTATAAATCTGTCAAGCGTTGGCCAATCATGACTTTAACAATTTTTGCTATGGCATTGATATTTGCTTTTTCTGGGTCGCCATCGGTTTTAGCAATAATATCCACTGCGTTTTTTATTTCTATGGAATAGGCCCTTCTCCAAAACGCATGTGCATAATCATCGTTTTTTTTGAATTTTCCGCCGTATTCGGTAACGTTCCATGCACCAGAATAATGTTGTACAAAGCCTCCTGAATAAATCAAGTTGGCACGCCATTGGTAATACCGGTCTCCAGACATGCTCAGTTGAACAAAAGAGAGTTGTCCGTCTGGGTTTGCCGAAAGCGCCACAGGGTCTTTGATCAATGTGTCAAAATCTTCTGTACAGCTACTAAATAGGATAACTATTGATAGTATGGTTAAGATGTGTTTATATTTCATAATGCTATTTTTTAAAATGTAACTTTTATATTGAAACCATAAGACTGCCTAGATGGTAAGGAGCCATATTCAAAACCTTGGCCATTTCCTGATGTGTACATGGATTCTGGGTCAATATTTGGTAGGTTATTGCTAAATGTCAACAAGTTTCTTCCAAACACAGACATGTTTACAGAGCTTATTTTAAGGTTTCCAAAGATGTGCTTTGGAAATTCGTAGCCCAAGCTGAGTTCTCTTAATTTTACATAAGATGCATCATAAATAAAAGGTGTTGGGGTGTTGTTGAAAACGGTGTTCCAATAGTTTTGCGGATTTACCGGTGTTGTATTTTGCTCATAAACAGGGCTTGCGTCAGTACCTGTGTTCACAACGCCATTAGAAACATAGCCGTCTGTAGGGACCCAGGTGCTTATATTGAAATTATCTGGATCTGCTGCTTGGGCAATTTCCCTTGCAGCATTAAAAGCATCTCTGCCTTGGGTTGTAACATCTAAAAGCCCTTTAGAAGCACCAACAGAATTGGTCATGGAATATACGTCCATACCGTATTTAACATCCAATAAAAATTGAAGGGTCAAGCCTTTATAGGTAAATGTATTGGTTAGGCCCGCTGTCCAATCGGGAATGCCTTTGCCTAAAACTACTTTTTCATCAGTAAATAAAGGGAGCCCATTATCGCCGTGAATGACCTCGCCAGCATCTGTTCTTAAAAAATCCCTACCAATGATAGACCCGTATTGCCCACCAACTTTGGCCACTATGGCAGCGCCTGCCCAACGTGCTTCTGATATGGTATATGTATCGATGTCTGGATGCAATGAAATGACTTCATTCTCATTTTTAGTGAAATTTAAAGTCGTCGCCCATTCAAAATTGTTGGTTTTTATTGGCGAGCCAGACAAAAGGATTTCTATACCTTGATTGCGCAACCTGCCCGCATTTACCGATATAAATTCATAACCCGAGGTTGCTGACGATGGTAAATCCATGGTTTGGTCGTCAATATCTTCACGATATACTGTAACGTCTGCTCTCAGACGGTTTTTGAAAAATGCTAAATCCAGACCAAACTCAATACCTGTTTTTGATTGATAGGTTAAATTTGGATTTGGAGCTGCCAGATTTTTTATGTTCACAATACTGTTCCCGTTAAAAGAAGGTAGTACCGTATAGTTCAAGGCGTTTTTATAAGCCCCTGGTGCATTTGATACCTGTGCCCAAGAAGCTCTCAATTTACCATAGGAAAAGGTGTTGCCTGTGGCATCAAAAGCATCAGAAAACACAAAACCTAGGGATGCTGCTGGATAAAAAGCGGAATCATCAATCACACTGAACCAATCATTACGTCCTGTAAACTCAGCAAATAAATAGCCTTTGTAATCAAATTTTGCCGACCCGAATACAGAGTTTGTACGTGTTTTGGTTTCGGTAGGCGCATTTTCTGTTTGAACCGCAAAATTGCTTATGTACTCTGTGCCCGGTTCAATGATGTTGGTGCCAAACCTTGAGTTTTGCTCTCTGGAAAAATCCCTTCTGTTCAATCCTAAAATACTGGAGAAGGTTAAATCGTTTGCCAGTTTTATACCATCAATATTGAATATTAAATCGGTATTGATTTCTGATACATTGATGGTGTTCAAACCAAGATAACCATCGGCTCTGCCAGGCCAAGTGTGTCCACTTCCCATAAAATCTTTTGAATTGAAAGTGTAAGTGTCTATACCTGTCCTGAAATTGGCGCCCAACCATTTGTTCACTTGGTAGTAGCCGCTTAAATAACCAATAAAACGATTTTTTTCTGTTTCACTATTGTTTTCGTTTAATACGTAATAGGGGTTTAATAAATAGTCGTTGGTGTTCCATCTGTAGATGCTACCGTCTTCTGCTTTGTAGTTTTTCAACCAAGCTTGGTCAATGTTTGGGGCCAAGCCACTTAATGAGTATCCTAGGTTGTTGGGAGAGTCTCCTAGCTCGGGCCTGTTTTTTGCGCCTTCTGTAATGTAATTGGCTTTGGCGTCAAAAGTGAACTTATCTGTTTTTAATGTTCCGTTCAAATTAAAACTGTTTCTTTCTAAACCAGACTTAGGGATAACATCTTCATTTTTTAAATTGTTATAACTAAATCTCACAAAAGCATTTTTGCTGCCACCCGATAGTGATACCCCATTATTGGTAGTTAGCCCAGTTCTGAAAAAGTTGTTGATGTTGTTGTTTACCCTAGCATATGGTTTTGTTGAGCCATCAAAAATCACAAGGGTTTCGCCAACAGATTCAGAAAACTTTGGCCCCCAAGCATTTGTGGTATAGCCATAAACCTCTGCAGGCCCTCTGTCTGGATTGGGTAATTGGCCATTGGTTCCGCTGCCGTATTCTGTTTGGAAATCTTGATAATTAACGTTGACCTTATCAAAGCTAATGCCGCTGGTCAGTTCTACTTCAAGTTTTCCTGTGCTTCCTTTTTTCGTAGTAATCAAAACCACACCGTTTAAAGCCCTTGAGCCGTAAAGTGCGGCGGCGGCGGCACCTTTTAAAACAGAAAGGCTTTCAATGTCATTGGGGTTGATGCTTGAAATGCCATCACCATCATCCTTTCCGCCAAACCATTTACTGGTAGCTTCATTTTCATTGGAGAGCCCTGTGTTGTCTATAGGAATACCATCAACAACATACAGCGGCTGATTGTTTTCCCCGATACTTGAAATACCACGGATAATAACCCTGGTAGAGCCTCCAGCGCCTGTTGCTGGCATAGATACATCTACACCAGATACTTTACCAGAAAGTGCCGTGGCCACATTGGTTGTAATGACCCTGTCAAGGTCATCGCCTTTTACTTCTTGTACCGCATACCCAAGTTCCTTTTTTTGTCTTTTGATGCCTAGGGCCGTAACAACCACTTCATCAAGAGACTCTACGTCTTCTTCCATAGAAACATCAATAGTGGTGTTGGCGCCCACTACAACGGTTTCTGTTGTCATTCCTAAGAATGAGAAGTTTAGGATGTCACCAACATTTGCATTTATGGTGTAATTCCCATCAAAATTTGTTTGGGCACCGTAGGAGGTCCCCTGTACTGTTACATTTACTCCAGGAAGCGGAATACCATCTGTCTGGGAAGTTACTGTTCCTTCAATTTTTTTTTCTTGCGCAAATACTATTTGAGCAGTAAATAATAAAAAAGAAAACAAGAAAAGTGTTCGTAAGTTTTGTTTCATAATTTGATTATTTTGTTTTTAGTTAAGCCAAACTATTGATTATTAAATATATTTTTAAAAAATTTATACAAACGACATGGTTTTGCACACAGACAACATTTTAGGTTCGATAAGTGCTTTTTCATAAATAAAGATTTGGAAATTTAATTGTTAATTAGTGAATATATCACTAAAATTGTTGAGAATTAGCTAAAGGTTTTTCAATAAAGCCTGTTTAAATTTAAAAATTATTTCTCTGTTCAATAAGAAAATAGGCGATACCATTCCTATCAGATATCATGTGATGTTTTGGTTGGCATATTTTCTTTTTAACGTGGTTAGGTGGGGCAGTTACTTTGATGATTATTGGTATTCTGTAAAATCCAATTTGGTGGAGTTTCCCATTCATATCATTATTGTTTACATAAACATCTATTATTTGATCCCTAAATTTATTCTTCGGAAAAAATATGGAACTTATATTTCTTCATTAATAGTCATGTTGGCCATGGTGTATTTGGTCAGGACGGGACTTAATTATGTTTTGGTAACCAAAAACATTTGGCCCGAGGCCGGAGATTCTGGACGTTTTATGCAGTTGAACCATATTATTGCAGTGATACTTGGCGAACTGTATGTAATTGGATTTGTAACGGCTATAAAATTGGTCATTGATTGGTCTATAGAAAAAAGAAGAAATGAAGATTTGGCCCAATTGCAAATGAGTACAGAGCTTAAATATTTGCGCACCCAAATACAGCCGCATTTCTTTTTTAATACCTTGAACAACTTATATGCGCTCACTTTAAAAAAATCTGATAATGCCCCAAGATTGGTCATAAAACTGTCTGAGATGATGCAGTACATTCTGTATGAAGTACAAAGTTCTAAAACCAGTTTGTTGCAAGAGATAAACCACATCAATAATTTTATCGACATTGAGCGCCTACGGTTTGAGGATCAAGTTGATGCTGAAATAGATATTACCGGAGATATTGAAGATGTTAACTATCTCCGAGATAAGCTCTTTTCGGCTC